>NZ_JARKVQ010000005.1:0-178942 GCF_029946565.1 Iodidimonas sp. MBR-22 | reverse complement strand
ATCCTGTTTATGGCCGCCTTAACCGCAGCGCGATCCAAATCCCGGCTCGGAGACTTCTACAGAAACCTCGTCGAAAGGGGAAAACGCAAAATCGTCGCCATAACCGCCCTCATGCGAAAAATCATCGTCATCGCTAACGCAAAAATCAGAGATATGAAACTCCAACAACAGAGTTGATGACGATTCTTGTGGGGTGTCAGGCCCGGAGTGACACCGGAAAACAAGGCAGGATTTTGATCCTCACGCATTCGCGCCTTGCGTCACCCCCAACAAGCCATTAAACACGGATGCGATGACGTTGAGGCGTTATCGCGCCTGCACTTCACCCATAAGATGCGCGTCATTTGATCGCGTATCTTATCTCGCCAATGCCGCGTAATGTCTTTCATTATGAGACCACATGCTGATCGGGAGGCTATCGATGGCCAGCACAGAACGTCCGTTATCGCCGCATCTGCAAATCTGGCGCTGGGGCTTGCATATGGGCCTGTCCATCGCCCATCGCACCACCGGCATCGGCAATGCGGTGGGGGCCCTGCTTTTGGTCTGGGGCTTTTATGCTCTGGCCAGCGGCCCCGAAGCCTTTGCCGGATTTCATGATTTTCTGACCAGCCTGTTGGGTCGGTTGGTGCTGTTTGGCGTCACCTTTTCCGTGATGCTGCATCTGTGCACCGGGGTGCGCCATTTGATCATGGATACAGGCCGTGGGCTGGAGATCGCAACCAATCGGCGCATCGGCATTCTGGCCATTCTGGCCGCCATCGCGCTGACCTTGGGCCTATGGGCGGGCGCCTATGGCTTTGCCGGTGCTTTATAAGGGAGACTGACGCCATGACAAAATTTCGGACACCGATTTCCAAGGTCCGGGGGCTTGGCTCTGCCCGGTCCGGCGCGCATCATTGGTGGCATCAGCGGATCACGGCGGTGGTCAATCTGTTTTTGGTTTTATGGTTTGCGGCCTCGGTGATGACCCTGGCTGGCGCCGATTATGCCACCATCATCTGGTGGGTGCGCGATCCTATCGTCAGTGTTTTGCTGGTGCTTTTGATTGGCAGCCTGTTTTACCATTTCCGTTTGGGTGTGCAGATCGTGATCGAAGATTATGTGCATGATGAAGGCACGAAAAAGATCAGCCTTCTGGCGCTCACTTTCGCCACCCTTGCTTTGGCTTTGGCTGGCATTCTGTCTGTTCTCAAAATATCTTTCGGGGGATGAGTTTGATGTCCGCTGCCTATCCGATCATTGATCATAAATTCGATGCCGTGGTGGTTGGCGCCGGGGGTTCCGGCCTGCGCGCAACCATGGGAATTTCTCAGGCCGGCCTCAAAACCGCCTGCATCACCAAGGTTTTTCCCACCCGCTCGCACACCGTGGCGGCGCAAGGCGGGATTGCCGCCGCCCTAGGCAATATGGGTGATGATACATGGCAATGGCATGCCTATGATACGGTAAAGGGATCGGATTGGCTGGGCGATCAGGATGCCATCGAATATCTGTGCCGTGAAGCGCCGAAAGCCGTTTATGAGCTGGAACATTTCGGCGTGCCCTTTTCCCGCACCGAAGAAGGCAAGATTTATCAGCGCGCCTTTGGCGGCATGACCACGAAATATGGCGAAGGCCCCCCCGCCCAACGCACCTGCGCTGCCGCTGATCGCACCGGCCATGCCATGCTCCATGCGCTGTATCAGCAAAGCCTGAAGAACAAGACCGATTTTTTCATCGAATATTTTGCCATCGATCTGATCATGGACAAGGACGGCCAATGCCGGGGTGTGATCGCCCTCTGCCTTGAAGATGGCACGATCCATCGCTTTCAATCCCACGCTGTGGTGCTGGCCACCGGCGGCTATGGCCGGGCCTTTTTCTCGGCCACATCGGCCCATACCTGCACCGGCGATGGCGGCGGCATGGTGCTGCGCGCGGGCCTGCCACTTCAGGATATGGAATTCGTGCAATTCCACCCCACCGGCGTTTATGGCGCGGGCGTGCTGATCACCGAAGGGGCGCGGGGCGAAGGCGGCTATCTCACCAATTCCAAGGGCGAGCGCTTCATGGAGCGCTATGCCCCTTCGGCCAAGGATCTGGCCAGCCGCGATGTGGTCTCCCGCTCGATGGCACAGGAAATCCGCGAAGGCCGGGGTGTGGGCGAGGAAGGCGATCATATGCATCTGCATCTCGATCATCTCGATCCCGCCATTCTGGCCGAGCGTTTGCCCGGCATTTCGGAATCAGCCAGGATTTTCGCCGGGGTGGATGTGCGCAAAGAGCCGATCCCCGTGGTGCCTACCGTGCATTATAATATGGGCGGCATTCCCACCAATTATCATGGCGAAGTGATCAATCCTGCCGCCGATGATCCTGATCGGGTGGTGCCGGGGCTGTTTGCTGTGGGTGAAGCGGCCTGCGTTTCGGTGCATGGGGCGAACCGGCTTGGCTCCAATTCTCTGATTGATCTTGTGGTCTTTGGCCGGGCCACGGCCTTCCGGGTTGCGGAAACGGTGAAAGCCAACACAAACCACATGCCCCTGCCCGCCGATCACGCCGAACAGGCGCTGGGGCGGCTTGATCATTTCCGCAATGCCAAGGGTGGATCGCCCACCGCTGATGTGCGCCTGCATATGCAAAAAACCATGCAGGCTAATTGCGGCGTTTTCCGCACCGAAGAGGTTTTGCGAGAAGGCAAGGGCAAGATGGACGAGGTTTATGCCCGGATGAGCGATCTGCATGTCACGGATCGCTCGCTGATCTGGAATTCCGATCTCATCGAAACGCTGGAACTTGATAATCTCATCGGGCAGGCGATGGTCACCATGCATTGTGCTGAAAATCGTCATGAATCGCGCGGCGCGCATATGCATGAGGATTATCCCAAGCGCGATGATCAAAACTGGATGAAACACACGGTGGCGCGCTTTGATGATGGCAAGGTGGCCATCGATTATCGCCCGGTGCATGATTATACGCTGTCGGATGAATTTGAATATGTAAAGCCAAAGGCTCGGGTTTACTGAACCGCGATCTGGCTTTGGCTTGATGAGGATATGACCATGGCGAAATTCACATTGCCGAAAAATTCCAAAGTAAACAAAGGCAAGCATGTGCCTGCGCCCGAAGGGGCCAGCAATGTGCGCACGCTGCATGTTTATCGCTATGATCCCGATAGCGGCGAAAATCCGCGGATCGATAGCTATGGCCTTGATCTCGATAAATGCGGGCCGATGGTTCTGGATGCGCTGATCAAGATCAAGAACGAGGTGGATACCACCCTCACCTTCCGGCGCTCCTGCCGCGAAGGGGTGTGTGGTTCATGCGCCATGAACATCAATGGCACCAATACCCTTGCCTGCACCTTATCGCTCGATGATGTGAAGGGTGATGTGGTGATCCACCCGCTGCCCCATATGCCGATCATCAAGGATCTGGTCCCCGATATGGGCAATTTCTATGCCCAATATGAATCCATCGAGCCTTGGCTGAAAACCGTTTCCCCCGATCCGGCGGGCAGCGAACGCCTGCAATCCCATGAAGATCGCAGCAAGATCGATGGCCTTTATGAATGTATTTTATGCGCCTGCTGCTCCACATCCTGCCCCAGCTATTGGTGGAATTCCGATCGCTATCTGGGCCCGGCGGCTTTGTTGCAGGCCTATCGCTGGATTGCCGATAGCCGCGATGAAATGACCGGCGAGCGTCTTGATGATCTGGAAGACCCCTTCCGGCTTTATCGCTGCCACACCATCATGAATTGCACCAATGTGTGCCCCAAGGGGCTGAACCCGGCCAAAGCCATTGCGGAAATCAAGAAGCTGGTCGCCGAGCGTCAGGGTTGATAAGGGGGGGCTGAAAAAAGAGAGCCGCGCGCCCCCTTTCTGACCAATGAGGACAGCTGCGAAAGCTCAAAGGATATCATGACCGACCCCACCTCATCTAAAACAACAGCGCAGCCCAAAGAAACAACGCGGCCCAAAGCCACGGCCCGACAACGTTTCCTGACCGAGCTTGGCCCGCTTCTGGTGTTTTTCATCGTGAATTGGCAGGCCGATATCTTTGCCGCCACCGGGGCTTTCATGGTGGCGATGGTGGCCGCCATGGCTTATAGCTGGCACGCCACCCGGCATATCGCGCCGATGATGTGGGTTTCCACCGTTCTGGTGGTGGTGTTTGGCGGGCTGACCTTATGGCTGCATGATGAAACCTTCATCAAATTAAAGCCCACCATCATTTATCTCATCTTTGCCAGCATTCTCTTGACCGGTCTGTGGTCGGGGCGGATTTTCCTGCGCACGGTTCTGGGCGCTGCCTTTCCGCCCCTCACGGACCGGGGCTGGGTTCTGCTCACCCGAAACTGGGCGTTGTTCTTCATCGGCATGGCTGTGCTCAATGAAGCGGTCTGGCGCAATGTATCCACCGATCATTGGGTGATGTTCAAAACTTTTGGGGCCATCCCCCTCACCTTTATTTTTGCAATTGCGCAAACCCCCGTGGTGACCCGCCATCAGCCCGAAGGCGCGCCTTTGGGCCCAAAATCTTCAGAAGATTAAGCGGCTATCAGCCCGCATATTCATCCATTTTTTTGGCCATGGCGATATCGCGTTCGGAAACCCCATCGGCATCATGGGTGGAAAGGGTCACCTCGACCCGATTATAGACATTGAACCATTCCGGGTGATGATCCATTGTCTCGGCCAACAGCGCCACCCGGCTCATAAAGCCAAAGGCCGCGTTGAAATCCTTGAACTGAAAGCTTTTATGGATGGCATTGCGCCCGTCCATATCGGCCCATCCGGCCAGATCGGCGATCGCCTGGCTCCGTTCATCCCCGCTCAGTGCCGTTACCATAATTCATTCCTTTTGATTGAGAGCATGCCGGGCGGCAAATTGGGCGAAACCGGCGCCGGGTTCAAGCCCCTCGTGCCTTTTTATAGCGTGCCAGAAGATCCGCAATAAAGGCGGGCACGATGGTCGCCGCCGGCCCTTGATGGCTTTCATCGAAACAGGCATGATTTTCCGATGGCTCCAGATTCAGCTCCACCGTGCGCACCCCCAAAGTGCGGGCCAGACGCACCAAACCCGCTGCGGGATAAACCGATCCCGATGTGCCGATAGAGATGAACAGTTCGGCCCGCGCCATGGCGGTATCGATGGCATCCAGATGAAAAGGCACCTCGCCAAACCACACGATATGCGGGCGCAAAGTACACCGTCCGCAGGCGATACAGGCATCCTCGCTGCCCAGATCGCGATGCCATGAGAACACCGCCGCACAAGCCTCGCAGCGGGCTTTTAAAAGCTCCCCATGCATATGCAAAATGGATCGACTGCCCGCCCGCTCGTGCAGATCATCGACATTCTGGGTGATGAGGGTGAACCCGCCACCCATCCCGGCCTCAAATTCGGCCTCGAGTTCGGCCTCAAGTTCGACAAGGGCATGATGGGCGGCATTAGGGGCCACCCTTTGCAGTTCGGCCCGGCGCTGATTGTAGAAATGATGCACCAATTGCGGATTTTTGTTGAAGCCTTCCGGCGTGGCCACATCCTCGATCCGGTGATGGGCCCATAAACCCCCGGCATCGCGAAAAGTGCCAAGGCCGCTTTCGGCGGAAATTCCGGCCCCGGTCAGGACCACCACATGACGGGGCAATGAATTATCCGTTTTTTGATTGTAATTCATTTCTTATTCATGCCCTGCCCTTAAAATAGGAGATACGGAGTCGTTTCTTTCAGGAATGTCCCCGCATTGTTTGTTTCACGTCTTCATATTTTGATGGAGCGTGATGACAGAGATCCCCTCCAAACTCGAGGGCAGTTTTCATGGCATCGCCCAAAACTGCCCTTTTTTTATGCCCGATCCCCTTCAAGGCGCAATGGCTTTGCCATCCCATGCAAAGCACCCCCCGCTGTCATCGGGCTTCAGGCCATCCAACACATCGAGCAGCCATCCCGCCGAATCATCGGCGCTGAATAATTTTGCCGCAGGCACCTGGCTTTGAAAGGGCGCAGAAAGGCGGCTATCCACCGTGCCGGGATGGAGACCCACACACAGCGCCTGATCGTTTTTCCGCGCCAATTCGATGGCAAGGGAGCGAATCATCATGTTCAAAGCCGCTTTGGCCGCCCGATAGCTATACCATCCCCCCAGATGATTATCGGAAACACTGCCCACCCGCGCCGAGAGGACTGCAAAAGCCGCCCGACGATCGCGCGGCAAAAGCGGCAGCATCTGCTTTGCCACCAAAGCCGGGCCAATGGCATTGATGGCAAAAGACCGCGCCATCGTCTGAGGGTTCAGCATCCGCCAGCTTTTTTCCGGCGATAGCCCCTCAGCATCATGCAAAAGCCCGGTGGCACATAAAATCACATCAAGCCCCGCCGCATCATCCCTGATCGCCTGCGCCGCCCTGACGATGCTGTCTTCATCCTCCAGATCAAGAAACAGCGTCCGCTTTTTCCTATCTTGAGACCGATGATCGTCTGACTTTTCATGCCGGCGAGACAGGGCAAAAATTCTCCCCACATGGGGGCTTTGTTCCAGATGCCGGATAAAGGCCGATCCCAAGGCTCCATGGGCGCCGATGACCGCCACCCGCAGATTGTCGCCAAATGTTGCCAATGGCTTTGCCAGCATGGCCAACTCCCTTTTATTACCAGCCATCTTTTACGTATGATCATGTTCGGGTCGATCACCATCTCCTCGACCATCGTTCATAATCAAAGGAGCACCCATGATTGGGGTTTTATTCATATGCATGGGCAATATCTGTAGATCCCCCATGGCCGAAGGGATTTTTCGCGCCCGCCTGGAGGCATCGAACCTGTCTCTACAGGATCGCGCGCTAATCCAGATCGATTCGGCTGGCACCCTGGGCTATCATGCCGATAGCCCCCCTGATCGTCGGGCCATCGCCATGGCCAAAAGCCGGAGCATCGATATCAGCGGGCAGCGGGCGCGGAAGGTGAGCGCTCAGGATTTTGAGCGCTTCGATTATCTGCTGGCCATGGATCGCGATAATCTGCACATCCTGCAGGATATGGCCCCCGAGGGGCTTTCTCATCGGGCTTCGCTGATCCTGTCTTATGCCCCCGATGTGGCGCTTGATGAAGTGCCCGATCCCTATTATGGCGGCGAACAGGGGTTTTTGCGCTGCTATCAGCTGATCGATGAAGCGGTGGCGGGTTTTCTCGACCATCTGATCGCCCATCATTTCCCCAAACATCTTTGAGCCGATCATCGCACTTGCGGAAAGCTGCTTTCCCCATGATAGTCGGCACAGCTTCAATCAAAAAAAGGATGATACGATGATTGGCTATGTAACGGTGGGAACAAAAGATCTTGAAAAAGCCGCCGCTTTTTTCGATGCTCTTTTGGCGCTCAAGGGCGGCAGCAGGCTCATGCAAACGGATCGGGTGATCGCATGGCGCGGCAAAAATCCGCAGGATTGCGGCTTTGGCATTGCTCTGCCGCAGGATGGCAATCCGGCCAGCGTGGGCAATGGGGTGATGGTGGCCATCGAAGCAGCATCCCCTGAGGAAGTGGATGCGATCTACAAAAAGGCGCTGGAATTGGGCGGCACGGATGAAGGTGCCCCCGGCGAACGGATGCCGGGCTTTTATGCCGGCTATTTCCGCGATCTGGATGGCAATAAATTCAATGCGTTTCACATGAATATGGGCGGATGAAGCCTTGACAGCGCGGCCCCTTGGGGCGCTTTCTTGGCGCCATGAAGGATATGGCAAAAACACCTGATAGTGTGGTTGGCTGGGTGGGGCACATGCCCCGCACGGCCCGCCCCTATCTGCGCCTGATGCGGGCGGATCGTCCGGCGGGTTTCTGGCTTTTGATGTGGCCGTGCCTGTGGTCGGTGGCTTTTGTTCTCAGCCCGCTCGATGCCGATTTCTGGCCCCTTTGCGCATTGTTTCTGGTCGGCTCCATCGTGATGCGCGGGGCGGGCTGCACCTGGAACGATATCGTTGACCGAAAGCTCGACAGCGCCGTTGCCCGCACGGCCCTGCGCCCCATTCCGGCAGGCGAGGTGCGGGTGTGGCAGGCGCTTTTATTCGCGATGTTTCTCAGCCTCATCGGGCTGCTGGTCCTGCTCAGCTTCAATCGCTTTGCCATCTGGCTCGGGGTTTTGTCCTTGCTCCCGGTCAGCCTTTATCCCTTTGCCAAACGCATCACCTATTGGCCGCAGGCGGTTTTGGGCCTCACCTTCAATTGGGGGGCGCTGATGGGCTGGGCGGCGGTCACCGGCTCCTTGTCGGCGGCGCCCCTGCTGCTCTATGCGGGCTGCCTGTTCTGGACCCTGGGCTATGATACGATCTATGCCCATCAGGATACCGCCGATGATGCCATTATCGGGGTCAAATCCTCTGCCCTTAGATTGGGGGATCGCTCGCCTTTGGCCATTGCCCTTTTCTATGCCGTTTTTTGGGGCGCAACGCTGATGGCGGGCCTGATCGCCGGATTGGGCTGGGGCTGGCTGCCGGGCCTCCTGGGGCTGGGGCTGCATCTGGGCTGGCAGGTCATCCGCCTTGATATTCACGATCCGGCGCGCTGCCTCAGCCTTTTTCGGGCCAATAGCATGGTGGGTTGGATTGTGTTTTTATCGGCCATAGCCGGGCAAATGACCGGGCCATTGCCCAATCTTTCTATCTTCTGATCTCCCATCTGGCGATTTTCGCCTTGTCGCAGTGCAGCATGTCGGCTAGGAGCATGAAGGGCCGCGACCGGCCGGATCGCCTTCTAACCAGACAGGAGTTGTGTGACGTGGATCTTTCCAAAATCTCGATGGGTGTCAATCCGCCATGGGATATCAATGTCATCGTGGAAGTGCCGGTGGGATCAGAGCCGGTGAAATATGAGCTTGATAAAGCATCAGGCGCCCTTTTTGTGGACCGTATCCTGCACACTGCCATGCGCTATCCCTGCAATTATGGCTTTATGCCGCATACTTTGGCCGAAGATGGTGATCCCACCGATATTCTGATCGCCAATCGCACCCCGATCATGCCCGGTGCCGTTGTTCGCTGCCGCCCCATCGGGGTGCTCGAAATGGAAGATGATGGCGGGATCGATGCCAAAATCCTCGCTTTGCCCGTCGATAAACTCCACCCTTTTCATAAGGGCGTGAAAAGCTATCGCGAATTGCCACAGATCACTTTGGACCAGATCGCTCATTTCTTTGAGCATTATAAAGATCTGGAGGATGGCAAATGGACCAAAATCAAAGGCTGGAAAGACGCGGACATCGCCGCTGAAATCATCGAGGATTCGATCAAACGCTATCAGGAAAATTAAGGAAATCCCTTTGGTTAAAGGCGATATCAAGACGATGGATCGCCTCACCCAACCCCCGAAAATCTTGACATTCTGCCTTTGTCAACTTATGTTTCAAAGCTGTAGGTTCCGAGTAGTTCACAGATTGAATGCGGGGATATGACCATGCGCTCTTATACGGGTTCAGGCGTTCTGGCCTTATATAGTGATCCTCGCTTCAGGGATTACATTATTGATCGGGTCGATCTTTATATGAAAGAAAAAGAAGAAGGCGTATACGAAACTCAGTCCGCACCTGATGATGGGAGCAATTCTCAGAACGTTAATAATGATGATTGATAACATCATCGGTTGAGTGGTTTTATGTGTTCCCCACATCCATTTTGAACCAACATCCATTTTGAACCAACATCCATTTTGAACCAACATCCATAGGCAAAATTCGATTCCCCGGCTCTTAACCGGGCAAAGCATGTGAGAAAGGCTTTATCATGGCTTTGGCCCTGCCGACCTTTCTCCTATTCATACTGATCTTGCCCGGTATTATTTTCAAAAATGCCTATAATACCATCCATGGGGAAGCGATCAAAAAGAACCCTCTATCCGCCAGCTTTATCAATGCCGTTTTGTCGGCGGCAATTTTTCACATATTTTTCTTGCTCCTCGTCTGCAATCTGCCAATTTTTCCCGAACCTGACCTGCCCCGCTTTTTTTCTGTGATCGCGGGCAATCGCGACTTCATCCCCACATCGCGTGAAAGCTGGTTTTTTCTGGCTTATATGTTTGCTGTCATCGCAGCGGCTTATATCTGCGGCACTGCGCTCCGAAGGATAGTCGATGACTTATATCTCGAATATGCCGCGCTTTGGTTTAACCCGTATTTTGCGGATGGACGCTGGGCTGCTATTCTCAGAGGTCCTATTTTGGATAAAGTCACTACATATAAAGAGCTAAAACTTTATCTAAGTGACCAGAATAAAAAAGTATCAGAACTTTATAATTATGAATCTTTTGAAAATAAAGAAAGTAAAAAACAAAAATTTGATGATATATGGAATGAAATAAAAAATAAAAAGAATAAAGATTTTTCAGCAGTCATTATAGAAATTGAAATAATCGATAATGATAAAATATTCGCATATAGCGGAATTATAACGGATTTTAAGACCGACGATTCTGGTGAGTTATTATATATTGTCCTTAAAAACCCTCACAAAAAATCAATGGATAACCCTTTTGCTAAATTTGAGCCTATCCAGGCAGACAGGTTTCAATTGAATTGCACCCATCTGATCAGCGCCAAAATCGACTATGAAAATTTTTTAGATCAAATCCTGGAACCTTTCGCAGCCAATCAGAAAAAATCCTGATATTTTTTCCATCCCGCCGCCCTCAAGCAAAAAGACAGCTTATGCCCTTCAAATCCCTGCGTGATTTCATCGATCATCTGGAACAAAGCGGTGATCTGGTTCGCATCAGCGAGCCGGTGTCCACCCATCTTGAGATGACCGAGATTCAAACCCGGGTGATTGCCGAAGGCGGCCCGGCCATTTTGTTCGAGCATGTGCTCAATCCCGATGGCAGCCGTGCCGAGATGCCGGTTCTGGTCAATCTCTATGGCACGGTGGCGCGGGTGGCCGGAGCCATTGGCCGCACCCCCGATCAATTGCGCGAGGTGGGGGAAACCCTTGCCTTCCTGCGCCAGCCCGAGCCGCCCAAAGGGATCCGGCAGGCATGGGATCTGCTGCCTTTGGCCCGACAGGTTCTGGCCATGCGCCCCAAATCGGTCAAACAGGCCCCGTGTCAGGAGATCGTTTTGACCGGTGATCAGATCGATCTGGGCCGTCTGCCCATTCAGGGCTGCTGGCCGGGGGAACCCGCCCCCCTTATCACCTGGCCCCTGATCGTGACCAAAGGCCCCAGTGACAAGGCGGAAGACAATTTCAATCTGGGCATTTACCGGATGCAAAAGCTGGATCAGCGACGCACCCTGATGCGTTGGCTGAAGCATCGCGGCGGGGCCCAGCAATATGATCGCTGGGCGCGGGATAAACGCGCGCCTTTGCCCGCAGCCGCCGTTATCGGGGCCGATCCCGGCACCACATTGGCCGCCGTGACCCCGGTGCCCGATACGCTTTCGGAATATCAGTTTGCCGGGCTTTTGCGGGGAAAGCCGGTGGAATTGGTGGATTGCAAAACCATTCCCTTAAAGGTGCCGGCCCATGCCGAAATCATTCTTGAGGGCCATGTGAGCCTTGATGAGCATGGCGATGAGGGGCCTTATGGCGATCATACCGGCTATTATAATTCGGTGGAGCCCTTTCCGGTTTTTACCATCAGCGCCATCACCATGCGGCGCAATCCGATCTATCTTTCCACCTATACCGGCCGTCCGCCCGATGAACCCAGCGTGCTCGGCGAAGCCCTGAACGAAGTGTTCATCCCCCTCATTCGCCAGCAATTCCCGGAAATCACCGATTTCTGGCTGCCGCCTGAGGGCTGTTCCTATCGGATTGCCGTGGTGAGCATGAAGAAGGCTTATGCGGGCCATGCCAAACGGGTGATGATGGGGGTTTGGTCTTATCTGCGCCAGTTCATGTACACCAAATTCGTGATCGTGGTGGATGATGATATCGATGCCCGCTCCTGGCCGGATGTGATCTGGGCGATGTCAACCCGGATGGACCCGGTGCGCGATAGCACCCTGATCGAAGGCACGCCCATCGATTATCTTGATTTCGCCTCACCCGTTTCGGGATTGGGTGGCAAGATCGGCTTTGATGCCACCAATAAGCTCCCCGGCGAAACGAACCGCGAATGGGGGCGCGAAATCGCTATGGATCGCGAGATCATTGATCGGGTGACGGAAAAATGGGAAAGGCTGGGCCTGCCCGGCTCTGGCAAGCCGATCTGGAAGGGCTGAGGAAAGCCTCATCCCTTGCCAACCCTTTTGATTCGCCACTCTTGATTCAACCTGCTTGATAAAAAACAAAAAAGCCGCACACCCACAGGCTATCCGGCAAGGGATAGGCAATGGGACAGCGGCTTTTTTTAAATGACGGAGAGCGCGTGCGGGTTTTTACCGCACACCATCGCGTTCGGCACGCTTGCGCTCAAGCTTGCGGGCGCGGCGCACAGCGGCGGCCTGCTCACGAGCGCGGCGTTCTGATGGCTTTTCATAAAAGCGACGCAGCTTCATTTCACGATACACACCTTCGCGCTGCAGCTTCTTTTTGAGCGCGCGCAGGGCCTGATCAACATTATTGTCCCGTACCGAAACTTGCATGTGGTCGTTCTCTCCTGTCTTTGACTCTGATCTTCAACTTCAAACCGATCTGCGATCGATGCGCAGGGCGGATCGAAATATCTGATCGCCTAAAGGGTTCATCTGAATAGTGGTGACAGCCATCAAGACGGATCATGCGATCCAAAATCCCAAGGCCACCCGAAACGCCCGCCCGCGATAGCAGAGGCAGCCGCCAAGAACAAGCCAGATTGCACCGGATGCAAAAAATAACCACCCATGGGCCAAGAGGCGGGAAAGCCCCGGCGCATCGATGGACTTGCATTCATCATCTTATGCGGCACTCTATCACAGGATGCCCGCTATGGTAAGGGGGTGAATGGCTTGCGAGACCAAGGGCACAAAGCTACACTGCCCGCTTGATCCTGGAAAGGCAGACAATGACCAGCGCAGACGACCGAATACCGCAGGAATGGCGCGATGATCTGGTGGAAGCGATCATGATCCACGCCGCTTTCGATGGCTGGACATGGGCGGCGATGAACCGGGCCGGGACGGAGCTTGGATTGACGCAAGGCTTCGTGCGGCTGGTATTCCCCGGCGGACCGCTGGAGGCCATCGATCATATGATGCGCCGGGCTGATCGCCTGATGCTGGACGAGTTGGAACGCCGCGCTGCCGATCCCGATGGCATGGATCAGCGGATCAGAGCCCGCATCACCGCCGCCATCCGCATCCGATTCGAGCAGGCCGCGCCCCATCGCGAAGCCGTGCGCCGGGCGCTGGGGGTTTTGGCCCTGCCCCAGAATGCCGCCCTATCAGCGAAAAGCCTGTGGCGCACTGTGGATGTGATCTGGCATGCCTTGGGGGATCGCTCCACCGATTATAATCACTATACCAAGCGGGCAACGCTGGCTGCGGTTTATTCCTCATGCCTGTTGGTATGGATCGCTGATGATTCCGAAGATTGTGCCGAGACATGGGCGTTTCTCGACCGCCGGATCGAAAATGTGATGCAATTTGAAAAGCTGAAGGCGCAATGGCGCAAAAGCACCGAAAATCTGCCGTCCCTCACCCGCTTTTTGGGGCGCCTGCGCTATCCCGTGCGCTGACGCGCTGCCAAAAGGGCGGCGATTCTGGCTTCCTGATGGGCGATAGCTTCCATAAAAACCGAAGGATCATCAAGCCCCCGCGCCAGCACCAGCCCGCCTTCCATAGCCACCAGAATATCGAGCGCCAGGCGCGTGGCGTGCGCAGGCTTCAGGCCGCCGCGCACCAGGCAATCGGCCATGGAATCCCGCCAACCGTTAAAATGGCCGCTGATCAGCCGGGGAAAGCGTTCATGGCTGCCTTCCAGCGCAAAAGCCCCGATCAGGCAGATCCTGCGGCCCTCATCGAAATGGCGGCGCATGCCCTCAAACATCAGGCCAAAGGCCGCCAAGGGGGGATGATCGCCCCCCAGATGGTGCAGGATTTCGGCGGTGGTGGCTTCATCCAAAGCACGCAAAACCGCCAGAGCCATCTCTTCCTTGCCACCCGGAAAAGCATGATAAAGGCTGCCCTTACCAAGGCCGGTGGCGGCGGTGATGCGGGCAAGGCTTGCCCCTTCATAGCCATAATGGCGAAAAACATTTGCCAATCGGGCAATCAGCTCTGAGCGATCAAAAGAGCGGCTGGCCAAACATCATTCCTTTCCGTCTCAATCCAGAAAATCCTGGGCGCAAAAAACCCGGCCTGTTTCCAGACCGGGTTGATCAGTGTGTTACAATCTCAAAGCCCATCAAATCAGAGCTTAATTACGGGATGTACCCATGAAGCGCAGCAAAAACAGGAAGAGATTGATGAAATCGAGATAGAGATTAAGCGCCCCCATGATTGCATGTTTGGACGCAACCGCATGATCATGGCCAATCTGGAAATAAAGATTGCGCAAGCGCTGGGTATCATAAGCCGTAAGGCCGGCGAAAATCAGCACGCCACCCGCCGAGATCACGAAATCGAGCATCGATGATCCCATGAAGATATTCACCACCATGGCAATCAAAAGCCCGATGAGGCCCATAAACAGGAATTTGCCCATGGCGCTCAGATCCCGCTTGGTGGTGTAGCCATAAAGGCTGAGCGCGCCGAAGGTAGCCGCTGTCACGAAAAAGGTGCGGGCGATGGATGCGCCTGTGTAGGTGAAAAAGATCGACGACAAAGACAAGCCCATCACCGCCGCAAAAGCCCAGAACAGGCCCTGCGCCGCGCTGGTGGATAATTTATTGATCCCAAACGACATCACCAGCACAAAGCCAAGGGGGGCAAAGGTGACGATCCAGCCAAGCCCGGTCATCCCGGCAATGGCAGGGCCCTGCGCCGTGGGCACAATATTGTAAAGCAATTCCTGAATGGCAGGAACGCGATAGGTGAGCATTGCCATGATGCCGGTCAGCAGCACGCCGCCGGTCATGTAATTGTAAATCTGCAGCATGAAGGCCCGTAAGCCCGCATCCACATCAGCCTTGGTCTGCGTACCAGCCTGACCCGGCGCGTAATTTCGTTCAAATCTTTCGACCATCTGCTCGCCTCATCCTTATATAAACGGGTGCGATTTAGGATTAGCACAAATATCGGCGTCCTGCCCCCCCAGTTCAAGCAAAAGCGGACAAAAATCGTCATATCCAATCGGGAACGCCCAAAGATCGCCCTCAGGCCGCCCGCAAAAGGCGCGCCGGGCGCACCGAAAGCGCCGACCATGTGCTGAAAAGGCCGAAAATGACAGTGATCGCCATGCTGAAAACAGCGATGATCACCATCGGCCAAAGCATCAGCACAAAATTGATTTTCAGCACATAAGCAATCACCAGATAACCGCCAAGGCCCCCAAGCAACAACGCCACCAAAGCGGTGACGCTGCCCAAAAGGATATATTCCAGAATATAGGCCCGCAGGATATTCGGCCTTGTGGCCCCCAGAACCTTCATCACCACGCTATCATAAACCCGATTGCGATAGCCCGCCGCCATCGCCCCGGCCAGAACCAGAATGCCGGCAAAGATGGTGACCGCCGCCATCGCCCGCACCGCCGCCGCCACAGTGCCTAAAATATCGCTGACCGATTGCAACACATCCTTGATTCGCACCGCCGTGACATTGGGAAACTGATCGGTCAACCTGCGATAGGCCAGTGCTTCGGCCTCGCCGGGGGCTTCCAGGGTCGCCATATAGCTGTGGGGCGCGCTTTTCAGCGTATGGGGATCAAACAGAATAACGAAATTGAATTGCAGGCTGCCCCATTCCAGTTCGCGCAAGGATGCAATTTCAGCTTCGATTTCACGCCCCAGAATCGATAAGGTCATCCGATCCCCCACCCCGATACCCAGATCGCGGGCTTCTTCGGCGGAAAAGGAAATCAGCGGCGGCCCCTGATAATCGGCAGCCCACCAATCCCCCGCCACCACGCTATTCTCTTCGGGCAATTGGACGGCATAGCTCAAGCTGCGATCCCCGCGCAAAACCCATCCCGATCCCTTGCTGACATCCCAATCTTCGGCGGGCGTTTCGTTGATTTTGGTGATCGTGCCGCGCAGGGATGGCACGGTTTCCAACCCATCCACACCGGGAATATCCCGGGCGGCCAACACGAAATCATCATATTGCCAGGGCTGAATATCCACGAAAAAAAAGGCCGGGGCATTTTGCGGTATCTGGCCATTGACCTCGCGCGTCATATTGCCTTCCACCAGCGCCATCATCACAAACAGGGTAAGCCCCAAGCCTAATGACACCACCACCGGCCCGGTAGCCGCCCCGGGGCGATGCAGATTGGCAATCGCCAGCCGCAATCCCGGGGAATGAACCCGGGGCACCAGCGCTGCCAGCCTTGCCACCAGCGCCCCCGCCCCGCGCAGCACCAAAAGCGAAACACCCGCCGCCAGAATAAATCCGCCCGCCAAAAGCCGTTCTTCGGAAAACAGCATCCCGGCCGCGATGATCAACACAATCGAGACACCAAGCATCAGCAGATACACCGGCCGCAAGCGGCTGGCCTGATCGGCCACCATGGTCCGAAACAGGCGCTGGGCGGGAATATCCCGCGCCCGCCCCAAAGGCCAGATGGCAAAGGCAAAAGTGATCAGATAGCCATAGATCACCGCACTGAACAAAGGGGCGGCATAAAAACCGAACAAGGGCGGCACCGGCAGCCGATCACTGATGAAATCCTGCAATAAAAAGGGCAATCCCGCACCAATTGCCAAGCCCGCCAGCACGGCAATGCTGGCCAGGGCCATCACCTGCACCAGATAAATCGCAAAAATCATCCAGCCGGTGGCCCCCAAAACCTTTAAGGTGGCGATGGTATCGGATTTGCGATCAAGATAGGCGCGCACGGCATTGCCAACCCCCACACCCCCCACCAGCAAAGCCGTGAGCCCCACAAGGGTGAGAAAGCTGCCCATCTGATCGATGACCCGGCGAATATTGGGGGCGGAATTATCCCGGGTGCGAATCCGCCAGCCTGCCCCCTCATGCAGGCTGCGCGCCTCTTTCTCCCATGCCTTGATATCAATTTCGGGTGCCATGCGCAGCTTATACACATAGGTGACAAGGCTGCCCGGCTGGATCAGCCCGGTTTGGGGCAAAGCCCCCAGATCAAAGATCGCCGCAGGGCCAAGCTCGAAACCGAAATTGGCGCGATCCGGTTCATTGGTGATGAAGGCACGTAATTCAAAATCAACACTGCCCAATCTGATGATCCCCCCCAGATCGAGATCAAGGCGGGTGGCCAAGGTTTCATCCACCGCAATCCCCCATTGGCCATCGCGCGGAGCGAAAAGCCCCTGATGATCCATCTGCGGGCTGGTTTCTAATGCGCCATAATGGGGATAGCTATCATCCACGGCGCGAAATTCCACCAAAGTGCGCTGATCGGTTGCCGGCGCAAAGGCATTGGTCCGCCCGCGCACCGCGCGCGAAATCTGCCCCTGCGCTTTGATCCACTCTTGTTGCTCGGCGGTGAAATCCTGATGCTGGCTGCGGATTTCGGCATCCCCCGCCAGCAGAACCCGCCCCTGATCGGCCATGCCCGCCAATAAAGCCGCACTTAATGAGCCCACCCCCGCAATCGCCGCGATGCCCAAAATCAGGCAGGCGAGAAATATGCGGAAGCCCGAGAGACCTTCACGCAATTCCCGCAGCATCAGGCGGAAAACCAGAGGCGTGGATGGGGAGCGGCTGATCATTGTGCGGCCTCGTGCTTGATGGCCGCTTTGGTGCCCTCGTCACCAACAATCAGGCCATCCGCCATCTGCACGATCCGATCACAGCGCCGGGCCAGATGCTGATCATGGGTCACCAGCACCAGACTGGTGCCCCGGGCCAGATGCTGCGCAAACATCAGATCGATGATAGTGCTGCCGGTTTTGGTATCCAGATTGCCCGTGGGTTCATCGGCAAATAAAATCGCCGGATCCGGGGCCATGGCCCGGGCCAGCGCCACCCTTTGCTGTTCGCCCCCCGATAATTGCGCCGGATAATGATCCAGCCGATGCCCAAGCCCCACCTGCTCCAGCTCGGTTTGGGCCCGCGCAAAGGCATCGCGCCGCCCGGCCAATTCCAAAGGCACCGCCACATTTTCAAGGGCCGACATGGTGGGGATCAGATGAAAAGCCTGCAAAACAATCCCGATCCGCTGACGACGATGCAGGGCCAGCGCATCTTCATCAAGATGGGTGAGATCAAGCCCATCCACCTCGACCCGGCCATGGCTCACCTGCTCCAGCCCGCTCATCACCGCCATCAGGGTGGATTTGCCCGATCCCGATGGCCCAACAATGCCAAGGGTGCTGCCTTCATCAATGGCCAGATCGATGCCGCGCAGGATATGAACCGGTCCGGCGGCGCTGTTCAATGTCAGTTCAACATTTGAGAGATTGATTATCTGACGTGGCAACGCCATCTTTTTCTCCATGACCATATTTTATGATAAAAACCCGTCTGCCGTCTTCGCCACCATCATGCCCCGAAAGGCGCGCCCAAGGCCAGTGCCGAGATATCCCTTCATCCCATTCGCGATGAGGCTGCTGCTCGGATCACTGCTTGCAGCCCTTTCCCTGCTCACCCCCGTTTTGGCGGGGCAGGCAGATGAGTCTGATCAGGAAGCCAAAGCAGACGCCGAAACCATCATCATCGGATTTGGCGACAGCCTGATGGCGGGCTATGGCCTCGCCCCCGGGCAGGGCTTTACCGGTCAGCTTGAGCGCCGCCTCGATCAGGACTGTGATCAGCCGGTCCGCGTGATCAATGCCGGGGTTTCAGGCGATACCAGCACCGGCGGCCGATCCCGGCTCGATTGGGCTTTATCCGCCCTTGATGGCAAAACCCCGGATCTGGTGATTTTGGAACTGGGGGCCAATGATGCCTTGCGCGGGATCGCGCCCGAAATCACCCGCGATAATCTCGATGCCCTGATCACCGATATCAAAAGCCGGGGTATTCGGGTTTTGCTGGCGGGAATGCTGGCCCCGCCCAATATGGGGGCGGATTATCAGGATCGCTTCAACAGCCTTTTCCCCGCACTGGCGAAAGAGCATGATGTGGTTTTCTATCCCTTTTTCCTTGATGGCGTGGCGGCGGATCCGGCGCTTAATCTTGATGATGGCATCCATCCCACCGCCGAAGGCATTGGGATCATGGTGGATCGGATCCTACCCTTTGTGAAAAAGGCCCTCGACCGCCCTGCCCCGACAGGCGCGTAACCCTGAAAGGGGTGTTGTGTCATGATCAGATTATTTGCCGGGATTGCGATCCCTCACCATTTCGCCCTACCATTTTGCTTTGGCTTTGGCCTTGTGCGTGCGGGTGCCGGGCCGACCGGCGGTGGAGCGGCCTTTTTCCCGGCCACCCGCTGCCCCCTGATCGCGGGGATGCATCTGCTTCAAAGCCCCCGATAAAATTCCCAGATCCGCATCTTCCAACCGCTTTAATTCATCGCGCAGGCGGGCGGCTTCCTCGAATTCCAGATCGGCGGCGGCGGCGTGCATCCGCTTTTCCAGATCGGCCATCACCGTTTTCAGATTATCGCCGGTGCGATCAAGACGGCCATCCACCCCGGTATCGATGGTCAGATAATCGGCATTGGCCACATGCCCCATCACATCGGAAATGCCGCGCCGGATGCTTTGGGGGGTGATGCCATGGGCCTCATTATAGGCGATCTGTTTGTTACGGCGCCGTTCCGTTTCAGCCAAAGCGCGCTCGATCGAGCCCGTACGCTTATCGGCATAAAGGATCACCCGGCCATCCACATTGCGCGCCGCCCGGCCAATGGTTTGCACCAATGAGGTTTCCGACCGCAAGAAGCCTTCCTTGTCGGCATCCAATATCGCCACCAGCCCACATTCGGGAATATCCAGCCCTTCGCGCAGCAGATTGATCCCCACCAGCACATCATAAACCCCCAGCCGCAGATCGCGGATCAGTTCGATGCGCTCCACCGTATCGATATCGGAATGCATATAGCGCACGCGGATGCCATTTTCATGGAGATATTCGGTCAGATCCTCGGCCATCCTTTTGGTGAGGGTGGTGGCCAGAACCCGCAGCCCGCGCTTGGCCATCAGCCGGGTTTCCCGCATCAGATCATCCACCTGGCTTTCCACCGGCCTGATATCCACCGGTGGATCGATGAGCCCGGTGGGACGGATCACCTGCTCGGCAAAAACCCCGCCCGTCTGCTCCATCTCCCAAGGGCCGGGAGTGGCCGAAACAAACAGCGATTGGGGGCGCATGGCCTCCCATTCCTCGAACCGCAAAGGCCGGTTATCCACGCAGGCGGGCAGGCGAAAGCCATAATCAGCCAGCGTTGCCTTCCGCCGCAGATCGCCCCGCGCCATGCCCCCCACCTGCGGCACGGTAACATGGCTTTCATCCACAAACAAAAGCGCATGATCGGGCAGATATTCAAACAAAGTGGGCGGCGGCTCGCCGGGATTGCGGCCCGATAAATAGCGGGAATAATTCTCGATGCCGGGGCAGGCGCCGGTGGCCATCATCATTTCCAGATCAAACTGGGTGCGCTGTTCCAGCCTTTGGGCTTCTAAAAGCTTGCCCTCATCCGTAAAGCGCTTCACCTGCTCGACCATATCGTTTCTGATCTGCCGGATCGCCTGTTCCAGCGTCGGTTTCGGGGTCACATAATGGGAATTGGCGTAAAGCTTGATCTCTTCAAAGCTGTGATGGCTTTGCCCGGTCAGGGGATCGAATTCCTGCAGGCTTTCCACCTCATCGCCAAACATCGAAAGCCGCCAGGCCCGATCTTCCAGATGCGAGGGGAAAATCTCGATCACATCGCCGCGCACCCGAAAGGTGCCCCGGCTGAAGGCCTGATCATTGCGCTTATATTGCAAAGCCACCAATTGGCGCAGCAATTCGCGATGATCAAGGGCATCCCCCACGGCGATTTTCAGGGTCATGTTGGAATAGGTTTCAACCGAGCCAATGCCATAGATGCACGACACCGAGGCAACGATGATCACATCATCGCGTTCCAAAAGCGCCCGGGTGGCGGAATGGCGCATCCGATCAATCTGTTCATTGATGGTCGATTCCTTTTCAATAAAGGTATCGGTGCGGGGCACATAGGCTTCGGGCTGATAATAATCATAATAGCTGACGAAATATTCCACCGCATTATCGGGGAAAAAGCTTTTGAACTCGCCATAAAGCTGGGCCGCCAGCGTTTTATTGGGGGCAAGAATCAGGCTGGGCCGCTGGGTTTGGGCAATCACCTGCGCCATGGTGAAGGTTTTGCCCGATCCGGTCACCCCCAGCAGCACCTGATTGCGCTCGCCCTCCTTCAGGCCCGCGATCAATTCGGCAATGGCGCGGGGCTGATCGCCTGCGGGGTCAAATTCGCTGGCCAAACGAAAGGCGATCCCGCCCTCGGTTTTCTCTGGCCGCGCGGCCTTGGGCGGGATGAACACATGGGGATTGATATGGCTTTGGGGCTGAGACATAGCCCCTTATATGCGCCCGCCTTTCGCAAATGTGAAGGGCCCACAGCCATCCATAGCCCTTTGCCAAAAGATAAGGGCCAAGCCATATCCGCCAAAAAAAACGCCCTTCCAAAGCAGTGATCTTTGGAAAGGCGTTCTATTGAATTCAGGGTCAGAACCCATTCAGGGCATCTTCGTCATTGTGGGAGGATTTGCGCCACCACCCGTTCAACACGAGGCAGAATCTGCGGAATGGCTTCCGCTTCCCCCATGTTCATCTGATTGGCCCAGGCGGTGAGCCGAACCCCATGGGGGAAATAATTGCTGGTGCGGGTTGATGTGGCGGTAGAGCTGTTGGTTTTGGTTTCGCCGCCCCCAGAGGTCATCCGCCCACTGCCCGCACCCGTTGCATCAACACGCGCACTGTTTGCATCGGTTGCCAAGGTGAACTCCACCGGTTGGTCTTTATATTCCTCGAGCACGAAATCAAGGATCATGGCCCATTCGCGTGGCCGTGATGCATTGGCGATCCCAAGCCCCACCAAACCACCACCAACCCCGCCAATAGCTGCCGAAGCATTATTGCCCATGATGGTATCGGAAAGGGCATAGACCCCAACAGCGGTGGCCGCACCTGAAATGATCCCTAAACCGGAAGCAGCGCCCAGCCCCCCCGATTCCGGAGCGACCTCGCCAAAGAAACGCAGATCGCCACGCAAGCGATATTTGGCGCTTTCCGGATCATTGACCAGCACCCAGCCAAGGGCCGAAGCACCAGACCGCAGTTCATTCAACAGATTGACATCGGCATCGCTGAGATTGCGAAACGAGATATAAACGGTTTTATCGGCAACCCGTGGTGGATCAAGCTGTGGGGGCGCGATCACCCAATTGGTGCCGCTGCGCGGATCGGCAAATTTATTGGCCGTCAGCTTGCCCAAACCCCGTGAAACATCCGTACAGGCTGCAGTCACGCCCAAAAGCGTCACCAGTAAAATAGCAGAAAAAGTCTTTCTAAACATGGCGTTAACTCCCTTTATTTTTTGAGTCTCGTGATTGAATTTCTCGTATCACAATCTCGCCATAATTTGCAATAAATTAAAATTTACAGTTGTATTTTGATAAATAAATAGGGTTTTGGTTTAAAAAATTGTTAAATAATCGTTAAATCAATATTGAAGTTTTTGTGAAATCACCCTGCAACCAATCCTCTTTGCTGGGGCACAGATCCTGAACAATTCCCTTCCTGACCAATTCCCCGTGGGGGTCAAAACCCCTGCCATCTTGACAAGCGCCCCCGCCGGGTTTCCACTCAGCAATCAGATCGGGACGAGAACGATCAAATAAACAAGAAGAATGAGAAAAAGGGACTGATGATCATGGGACCATCCAAACGCACGATTGCCCGACATTTTTTGCTGGGGGCCAGCCTTTTTGCCCTTGCTGCCTGCGAACCCGCCAATGAGCAAAGCGCCTCCCCCACGGTGGAGGATGCCATTGCCTTTGTGGAGCGCGCCGAAGCCACCGTGACACGCGAATCCGAAGCCGCTGCCCGCACCGCCTGGGTGAATGCCAATTTCATCACCTTCGATACCAATTGGCTGAGCGCCAAAAGCTCCGAGAAGATGACCACGCTGGGCGTTGAACTGGCGCAGGAAGCTAGCCTTTATCGCGACCTTGATCTGCCTGCCGATATCGCCCGCAAGATCGAGCTGTTGCGCCTTGGCCTCACCCTCCCCGCGCCCCAGGGCGATGCTAAGGCCACCGCTGAACTGGCCGAAATCACCACCAATCTCGAAGCATCATATGGCACCGGCACCTATTGCCCCGAGGGCGGCGATAGCACGCTGGCCGCCTATGCCCGCAAGGATGGCTGTTTGAGCCTCACCGAATTGGAAGCGGTGATCGGCTCGTCTCAGGACCCCGACGAATTGCTGGAAGCCTGGGAAGGCTGGCGCACCGTTGCCGTGCCGATGAAAGACCAATATGCCCGCATGGTCGAGATCGCCAATGAAGGGGCGCGCGATCTGGGATTCGCCGATATCGGCACCATGTGGCGGTCGAAATATGATATGCCCGCCGATGATTTTGCAAAGGATGTGGATCGCCTGTGGGGCGAGGTGAAGCCGCTTTATGATGGCCTGCAATGCCATGTGCGCGCCAAGCTCAATGAAAAATATGGCGATGATCTGGTGCCGCTCGATCAGCCCATTCCGGCGCATCTGCTGGGCAATATGTGGGCGCAAAGCTGGGGCAATGTTTATGATAGGGTCGCCCCCGAAGGCACCGCCCCGGCCTTTGATCTCACCGCTCTTTTGAAGGAAAAAAACTATAGCGAACTGGATATGGTGAAAACCGCCGAGGGCTTTTTCACCTCCGTGGGCTTTGACCCCCTGCCCAAAAGTTTTTACGAGCGGTCGCTGTTTTTAAAGCCCGAAGATCGCAATGTGGTGTGCCATGCCTCGGCGTGGAACCTGAATGATATCGACGATATCCGCATCAAGATGTGCACCAAGGTGGATGCTGAGGATTTCCAGACCATCCATCATGAAATCGGCCATAATATCTATCAGCGCGCTTATGCGGTGCAGGATCCGATGTTCCGCGATGATCCCAATGATGGCTTTCATGAAGCCATTGGCGACATGATCGCGCTTTCCATCACCCCCGAATATCTTCAGCAGATCGGCTTGTTGGAAACCCTGCCCTCGGCCGAGGCCGATCTTGGGCTTTTGCTGCGCCAGGCCCTTGATAAAGTGGCATTTCTGCCGTTTGGCCTGATGGTTGATAAATGGCGCTGGCAGGTCTTTTCAGGGGAATTAACCCCTGAAACCTATAATGAAGGCTGGTGGGCCTTGCGGGAAGCCTATCAAGGGGTGCGCGCCCCGGATGAGCGCCCCGGCGATGCCTTTGATCCCGGTGCCAAATTCCACATTCCGGGCAATACGCCTTATATGCGCTATTTCCTGTCGCATATTTTCCAGTTCCAGTTCCAACGCGCGGCGTGCGAACTGGCCGGATGGGAAGGCCCGCTCCATCGCTGTTCGATCTATGGCAATAAGGACGTGGGGGAAAAATTCAACGCCATGCTGGAAATGGGCGCATCCAAAAGCTGGCAGGAAGCCCTGGCCGCCTTCACCGGCACATCAAAGGCCGATGCCACCGCCATTCTGGCTTATTTCGCGCCCTTGAAAACATGGCTCGATGAACAGAACAAGGATCGCGCCTGCGGCTGGTGAGCGGCATCTTATCGACGAAGGGGGGGGCTCAGGCCCTCCCTTCGTCTCGGCATGATAGGGCGCTGTTTATAGCGGCCTGTTTGATGGCTGATGGCGGATGGGTTGAGCGATATGACAGTCTTTGATGCGCTTGGTTTTCATTGGGATAGAGCGGCGCTGCCAAGAACCGTTCCGTCGTATGCGATGGAGCGCGTGTGCTTTCATTTTCATAAGATGCTCCCTGAATATATATGGGATGCCGCGATGCTTGAGGGGAACCCCTTCACCTTTGTCGAGGTGCAAACCCTGTTGGATGGCGTGACCATTGGCGGGCGCAAGATTTCCGATCAGGAGCAGGTCCTCAATCTGGCGGACAGCGCAAAACGGCTGCTGGCCATGATCAAAAACGGCGAATTCACGCTGTCAAAGCCGGTCTTCACCGAATTGAACGGCATCATCGCCCGCAAGGAAGCCCTTGAATGGGGTGTTTTTCGCGGCGAAGGCCAAGAGACGACCTATTCCCCGCAGGTTAGCCTCGGTGAATATGGGCGCTACGCCCCTTTACCAACCCGCCCCGGTGCGCCGGACCTGAACCGGGTTTTTCAAACAGGCGTTGCTGCCTTGCAGGAATGTAGCCCCTTCGAGCGCGCCATCGCCTTCTTTCTTTTTGGTGCCTTGCAACAGTTCTTTTTCGACGGCAACAAGCGTACATCGCGCTTCATGATGAACGGCGTTCTGATGTCGCATGGGATTGATGCGATCAGTGTGCCCGCCTCTAAGGCGCAGGAATTCAACGAAAAGATGGTGCGTTTTTATCTCTCGAAAGATGCCAGCGAAATGATGGCTTTCATCACCGCTTGCCACCCGGCAGCAGAGGCAATTCTGTCATCTCCCAAAAAATGATCCTGCACGGATGAGCGGCTTGCAGCTTAGCCGGGAACAGGCACGGCCTGCGAAAGACGGGGGCCGATGCGCACCGGCTCAATGCGGGTGGCAAGGCCTTCGGCATTGCTTTCAACCATGATGCCGCACAGAGTCGGCTCGCCCAAAGCCGGGCTGAAGCGCCCGCCGGGGATGTGTTTGGTAAAGCGGCGCAGGGGCTCGTCCTTGTCCATGCCGATCACCGAATCATAATCGCCGCACATGCCGGCATCGGTTTGATAGGCGGTGCCTTTGGGCAGGATCTGGGCATCGGCGGTGGGCACATGGCTATGGGTGCCCACAACACAGCTTGCCCGGCCATCGGCGAAATGCCCCATCGCCATTTTCTCGCTGGTGGCCTCGCCATGAAAATCGATGAGGCTGAAGGCAAGCTGGCTTGAAAGCGCATGGCGCTTGAGAATTTTATCGGCAATGGCAAAGGGATCATCGAGGGGATTCATGAACACCCGCCCCATCAGATTGATCACCAGAACCTTTTTGCCGCGCGGCGCATCATAAACGCCAAAGCCCCGCCCCGGCGCGCTATCGGGATAATTGGCGGGGCGCAAAAGCCTTGGCTCGCGGTCGATATCCGCCATGATCTCTTTTTGATCATAGGCATGATTGCCGGTGGTGATCACATCCACCCCCGCCGCCAGCATCTCGGCGGCAATGGCCCCGGTAATGCCGAAACCGCCCGCCGCATTTTCGCCATTCACAATGACAAAATCGAGCCGCCAATCTTTCCGCCATTGGGGCAGCATCTCGATCAGCTTTTGCCGCGCCGGTCGGCCCAGAATATCGCCCAGAAAAAGAACGCGCATGAAAATCCTTGTCGTGTCAGAAGTTGATATCTTTTAAGGTCGCGGCCAGCGGCTCGGGCCAGAGCAGCCCCTCATCCGTTGCAATCAGATCAAGGGACCTGTCATGCGCTTCATGGGGCAGGGATAAAAGCTCTTGCCCCCTGAAGGCAAGACCAATGGATAAAAGCGGGCCGCGCGCAGACAGCGCCGCCAATGTGCGATCATAATAACCGCCACCATAGCCCAAACGATGGCCATGGCGATCAAAAGCCAAAAGCGGCACCAAAAGCACCACAGGATCGATGCACGCGGCTGTGGGCGCAGGCTCCATGATCCCATAAGCCCCCGGCTGCAGGGGATCACCCGGCTGCCAGCGGTGAAAATGCAAGGGCCGGGCCGCCCCCCACACACGCGGCAAACACAAAGCCATGCCCGCCCGATGCAGCCCATCCAGCACCGGCGCGGGATCGATTTCATCGGCCAGCGCCCGATAGCCCGCGATCGGCCCCGTCAAACCCCGATCCGCCATCAGGGCCGGCAAATGCGGCAGCAGATGACGCGCCAGCCGCTCGCTTGCACCCGGGTCCGCTTCGATCAGCTTTAGGCGCTGCTGCCGGGCGATGCTGCGCAAGGCATCCTTGGTCAAGCCTGTGTCTTTCCTGTCTGGGCTGTCTCTTTCAAAGCTGCGGCAAGGTTGGCGGGCCCACCATGGCCGTGGGTCTTGTCGATCCTCTGGCGCCAGTTGCACCAGGTGGGTGCCGTAATAACCGGACCAGGGCCCGATCAGGGACAGCTCCCATTCGGAAGATTATCGCCCCAGGGATTCACAGTGCCGCACGCACCGGGCAGAACCCGCCAGCCCCTTATTTAAGCGCTTTGCAGCCGTTCAACAATCCCTTCGATCTCCAGGGCGGCATCATCGAGCAATTTTGCCGCCGCCCAGTCGCGTTCCTGGCCCGGCCCCTGTTCGCGCAGATCGCGCAATTCATCGGCCAAAAGAAGGGACACCATCAAAAGCAGGCGCGCTTCCCCCACCTGCCCCAGCTTTTGCGACAGATCCCGCGCTTTTTCATCCACCTGCCGGGTCAGATCGCGCAGGCGTTCCTCCTCACCATCGCGGCAGGCAAGGGTATAATTCTGGCTATTCACGCTGACACTGATCTGGCCCATCAGGCGGCACTCCGCATCAGCCGTTCAACCGTGGCGATGGTTTCATCGAGCTTACGGCTCATCTGCTGACGCTGCTGATGCAGGCTTTCGACCTCATCATGCAGTTGCGCGATGATCTGATCTTTTTCGCTGTCTTTCCGGGCATCACTGCGAAGTTCGGCCAATTGCCGCGACAGGTTCTGATTTTGAGCCTGCTGATCGGCCAAAGCCGTTTCAAGGCGCTTGATTGCCGTTTTCAAACGCCGGGTGGCTTTATCAAGGGCACCGCTTCCTGTCTCCATCGTCATCCATCTGTCTCCGTTCATGCGCTCGGCCCCTCCGGTCGCCACCGATCTTTCGGGGTCCATCGCCAACCCGGCCACTTTATGATCTCGATAAAGCCCCGGTCAATGAGGGCAAAACAGGGAAAGCGGTTGACCTTGATCGGCCCTCGCAGCATTGTTGCGCCAAAATTCCCCAAGAAGCGATGAAAACAGGCATCTGCCGGGCATCGCTCTCGTCAAAAGGCCTGCACATGTCTGATCAAGATGTCGATACCCTCTCGCCTGAAATCCTTGCCAATGCCATCCGCGCCTTATCGATGGATGCGGTGGAAAAAGCCAATTCCGGCCATCCCGGAATGCCCATGGGCATGGCCGATGTGGCCACGGTTTTATTCAGCAAATTTTTGCGTTTCGATCCCCAAAAGCCGGAATGGCCCGATCGCGACCGATTCGTTTTATCCGCCGGTCATGGCTCGATGCTGCTGTATTCGCTTTTGCATCTCACCGGCTATGATCGGCCAACCCTTGATGATCTGAAAAATTTCCGCCAGCTTCATTCCCCCACCGCCGGGCATCCCGAATATGGCGAACTGCCCGGGATCGAGACCACCACCGGCCCACTGGGTCAGGGGCTGGCCACCGCCGTGGGCATGGCTTTGGCCGAACGCATGGAAGCCGCCCGCTATCCCGGGCTGTGCGATCATCATACCTATGTGATTGCTGGCGATGGCTGCCTGATGGAAGGGGTGAGCCATGAAGCGGCATCGCTTGCCGGGCATCTGCGGCTTTCACGGCTGATCGTTTTATATGATGACAATGGCATTTCCATCGATGGCCCCACATCACTGTCTTTCAGCGACGACAGCCGCGCCCGTTTTGAGGCCTATGGCTGGCATGTCTCAGGCGTTGATGGCCATGATGCGGAAGCGGTGGAAGCCGCCATTGCCGAAGCTTTGGCCGATGATCGCCCCTCGCTCATTGCCTGCCGCACCACCATCGGCTTTGGCTCGCCCAATAAATCGGGCAAGGCATCAAGCCATGGCTCGCCTTTGGGGGCCGATGAAATCGCTTTGAGCCGCGCCCAATTGGGTTGGGAGCACCCGGCCTTTGATATCCCCGCCGATATTCGCGCTGAATGGCTGCGCATCGGCAGCCGCTCCAAAGCTTTGGCCGAGGCATGGTATCAGCGTTTCGATGCCCTGCCCGCCGATCAGCGGGCCGAGATGGAACGGCGGCTGTGCGGCGCTCTGCCCGCCGGATTTGACAAGGCGGTGGAGGATTATATCGACAGCCTGATCAAAAAACCGGTGAAGGTGGCTACCCGCAAGGCATCGGAAATGATGCTTGAGGTCATCAATGAAGCGGTGCCCGATCTGATCGGCGGTTCGGCGGATTTAAGCGGGTCCAAC
Organism: Iodidimonas sp. MBR-22; assembly: GCF_029946565.1. Classification (NCBI taxonomy): domain Bacteria; kingdom Pseudomonadati; phylum Pseudomonadota; class Alphaproteobacteria; order Iodidimonadales; family Iodidimonadaceae; genus Iodidimonas; species Iodidimonas sp. MBR-22. The sequence goes on along the minus strand of NZ_JARKVQ010000005.1, from coordinate 149,662 downwards.
AATACCAAAACCAAGGGCTTGGCCATCATCAATGGGGATGATTTTGCGGGCCGCTATATCCATTATGGGGTGCGCGAATTCGGCATGGCCGCAGCGATGAACGGCATCGCGCTTCATGGCGGCTTCATCCCCTATGGCGGCACCTTTCTGGTGTTTACCGATTATTGCCGCCCGGCCATTCGGCTTTCTTCCCTGATGAAACTGCGGGTGATCTATGTGATGACCCATGATTCGATCGGTTTGGGCGAAGATGGCCCCACCCATCAGCCGGTGGAGCATCTGGCCAGCCTGCGCGCCATGCCCAATCTGCATGTGTTTCGCCCTGCCGATGTGGTGGAAACCGCAGAATGTTGGGATGCCGCCCTCAAATCCGGCGAAACACCCTCTGTTTTATCCCTCACCCGTCAGGGTCTGCCACAGCTTCGGCTGGAAAAAAGCGATGAAAATTTAAGCGCCCGGGGCGGCTATATCCTGCGCGAGGCCAAAGGCGGCACCCCGCGCGCCATTTTGATCGCCACCGGCTCTGAGGTCAGCCTTGCTATCGAGGCGCAGGAACGGCTGGAAGCCAAAAACATCCCCACCCGCGTGGTTTCCATGCCCTGCACATCGCTGTTCGATGCCCAGCCCGAAGCTTATCGCGCCGCTGTTTTGGGCGATGAACTGCCCGATGTGATCCGGCTGGCCGTGGAAGCCGCCAGCACCTATGGCTGGGAACGCTATGTGGGCCGCGATGGGGTGATCATCGGCATGACCGGCTTCGGCGCCTCGGCTCCGGCATCGGATCTGTTCACATATTTTGGAATTACGACCGAAGCGGTTGTTGAAGCCATCACTTCCCGGCTATAGAACGACATAATCTGCCAATCGAGACATAATTGAGGACATATCATGAGCATTCGTTTCGCCATCAATGGCTTTGGCCGCATTGGTCGTCTGGTTCTGCGGGCAATTGAAGAAACCCATCGCGACGATATCGAGGTCGTGGCCATCAATGATCTGGGCGATGCAGAGATGAATGCCTATCTGCTCCGCCGCGATAGCGTGCATGGCAATTTCCCCGGCAAGGTGACCGGCGGTGATGGCGTGATGACCGTCAATGGGCGCGAGATCAAGGTGTTCGCCAATCCCGATCCGGCCAAGCTGCCCTGGGGCGATCTGGGGGTGGATGTCGTTTTGGAATGCACCGGGCGCTTTACCAGCGGCGAACAGGCGCAGGCGCATCTGGATGGCGGCGCGAAAAAAGTGCTGATTTCGGCGCCTGCCACCAATGTTCCGCTGACCGTGGTTTTTGGCGTTAATGACGACAAGCTGACGGCTGCGCATACAATCGTCTCCAATGCCTCCTGCACCACCAATTGCCTTGCCCCCATCGCCAAGGTTCTGCACGATAATCTGGTGATCGAACGCGGCTATATGACCACGGTTCATGCCTATACCGCTGATCAGCGCCTGCAGGATAGCCTGCACAAGGACCCCCGCCGGGCCCGGGCTGCGGCTTTGTCGATGATCCCCACCAGCACCGGAGCGGCCCGCGCTGTTGGCCTTGTGCTGCCCGAACTGGCTGGCAAGCTCGATGGCTCGGCGGTGCGGGTGCCCACGCCCAATGTGTCGATGGTCGATCTGAAGGTGAATGTCAGCAAGGCCACCAGCGCCGATGCGGTGAATGCCCTGATGCGCGCTGCCGCCGAAGGGCCGATGAAAGGCATTCTGGATATTGTCGAAGATCCCGCCGTTTCCATCGATTTCAATCATTGCCCGGCCAGCTCCAGCCTCGATCCCACGGGAACGCAGGTGATCGATGGCACCTTTGTGCGGGTGATGGCATGGTATGACAATGAATGGGGTTTCTCGAACCGCATGGTGGATACAGCGCGCAAAATGGCCCAATTGGGCTGAGTTCGCCGAGCCACCCCACCACCCTGCCATCTATTAAAAGAGAGCTTTCATGACAGCCTATAAGCGCATTGCCGATCTGGGCGATCTTTCCGGCAAAACCGCACTGGTGCGTGCCGATTTGAATGTTCCCATTCAGGATGGCCGGGTGGCTGATGATACCCGCATCAAAGCGGCGGTAGCGACGGTGAAGGCCCTGCGCCAAAAAGGGGCGCAGGTGGCCCTGTTGTCGCATTTCGGGCGGCCCAAGGGGGCGGTGGTGCCCGATATGAGCCTGGAGCCGCTTCTGCCCGCCTTGGAAGCGGCTTTTGGCGAGCCTGTGGGCTTTGCCGCCGATTGCATCGGGCCGCTTGCGGCCGAAGCGCTGAAGGGCGATGCGGGTATTGTTTTGCTTCAAAACCTGCGCTTTCATAAAGGCGAAGAGGCGAATGACCCGGCCTTTGCCGGGGCCCTTGCCGCCTTGGGCGATCTTTATGTCAATGATGCCTTTTCGGCTGCTCATCGCGCCCATGCCTCTACCGAGGGGCTGGCCCATCTGCTGCCTCATTACGCAGGCGAAACAATGGCGATGGAGCTGGATGCTTTGCAAAAGGCGCTGGGCAATCCCACGCGCCCGGTGGCGGCCATCGTCGGCGGGGCCAAGGTCTCATCCAAGCTTGATGTGCTGACCCATCTGGTGGAAAAGGTCGATCATCTGATCATCGGCGGCGGCATGGCCAACAGCTTTCTGTTTGCTCAGGGCCATGCCATCGGTACCTCGCTGGCGGAACGCGATCTGGCCGATACCGCCCGCGCCATTCTGGAGCGGGCCAAGACTGCGGGCTGCACCATTCATCTGCCCATCGATGCGATGGCGGCCAAGGCTTTTGCCGAAAATGCCCCGCATCGCATTGCCGCCATCACCGATATTGCCGATGATGAGATGATCCTCGATGCCGGCCCCGCCACGGTGGAGGCCTTAAAACACGTGCTGCAACAGGCGAAAACACTGGTGTGGAATGGGCCGATGGGGGCGTTTGAGCTCAAACCCTTCGATCAGGCAACCATGGCGCTGGCCCATGAAGCCGGGCGGCTGACGAAAGCGGGGGATCTGCTCAGCGTTGCCGGGGGTGGGGATACCGTTTCCGCCATCAATCTGGCCGGGGTGGGCGATCAACTGACCCATATCTCCACGGCGGGCGGTGCTTTTCTGGAATGGATGGAGGGCAAAACACTCCCCGGGGTGGCGGCGCTCGAACGCTGAACGCTTTTTCCGCGCACGCTCTCTATAGTGGGCAATTGCTCCTTTATGAACAGTGGTGTAAAGACGAACAAAATTTTGCTCTTTCACACTGGGGAAATGTTCAATGAGGCTGTCGCGCACCGTCCAATCCATCCTGTCTCACTATGAATCCGATACGCCGGGCAGCAAGGCCAATCTGGCCCGAATCCTGATGACCGGCAAGCTGGCAGGCACCGGTAAAATGGTCATTCTGCCGGTCGATCAGGGCTTTGAACATGGCCCGGCACGATCCTTTGCGGTCAATCCCGATGCTTATGATCCCAATTATCACCTGCAATTGGCCATTGATGCCGGGCTGAATGCCTATACCACCACTTTAGGCATGATGGAGGCGGTTGCGGATCGGGCGGCGGGGCGCATTCCCCTTATTTTAAAGCTCAATAGTTCCAATAGCTGGGCGCCGGAAAAAGACAGCACCATTCATGGCGGCATTGATGATGCCCTGCGGCTGGGCTGTGGAGCCATTGGCTTTACGGTTTATCCCGGATCGCCCTTTTTCAATGAAATGGCCGAAGAATTTCGCGAACTGGCCGCAGAAGCCAAAGCCCTGGGGCTGGCGGTGATTTTATGGAGCTATCCGCGCGGCGGGGCTTTATCGAAAGAAGGGGAAACCGCCCTTGATGTTGGGGCCTATGCCGCCCATCTGGCGGCCTCATTGGGGGCGCATATCATCAAGGTGAAGCTGCCCAGCGATCATCTGGAACAGCCCGAAGCCGCCAAGGTTTATCAGACAACCGGCATCGATCGCTCAAGCCAGGCTGCACGGGTGCGCCATATCATGCAGGCGGCCTATAATGGCACCCGGCTGGTGGTTTTTTCCGGCGGCAATAAAAAAGGGGCCGATAGCCTTTATGATGATGCCCGCGCCATTCGCGATGGCGGCGGCCATGGCTCGATCATCGGGCGCAACAGTTTCCAGCGTCCGCGCGATGAAGCCTTGGCGATGTTGTCTCAGATCGTCGATATCTATAAGGGAAAGGCCTGATCGAAAAGGGCCGAAAGGACTAAAATGACCCAATCCCCCGGGCGTGATCGCCCGCGCATCTATCTGATCACCCCCGATCATCTGGAGCCTGATGCGGCGGCCCAAAAGCTTGAAGCCGCTTTTTCCGGCGGCGATATTGCCTGCGTGCAATTGCGCCTCAAGGGGGCCGATGATGAAACGGTGCTGGCGGCCGCGCGGCGGCTGATGCCCATCGCCCATGCCCATGATGCCGCTTTCCTGATCAATGATCGCGCCGATCTGGCCAAAGCCTGCGATGCCGATGGGGTGCATCTGGGGCAAAAGGATGGCGATATTGCCTCCGCCCGTAATCTTTTGGGCTTTAACAAGGATATTGGCGTGACCTGCCATAATTCGCGCCATCTGGCTTTCGATGCCGGGGATCAAGGCGCCGATTATGTGGCATTTGGGGCGTTTTTCCCCAGCGATACCAAAAAGATCGAGCATCAGGCCGAATTGGAAACGCTGGAGATCTGGTCCGAGATTTCCGAAATTCCCTGTGTGGCCATAGGCGGCATCACCGCCACGAATTGCGGGGATCTGGTTCGGGCCGGGGCGGATTTTCTGGCGATCTCGGGCTATGTGTGGGGGCATGCAGATGGCCCGGCGGCCGCCATCAGGGCACTGAATGCAGCCATCGATACGGCCTTTCAGCCGGCGTCTTAATGATCGGGTGAACGCCCACGCGTCCCTAAGGATTGAACGCACCGCCCGGCTCTGCTAGAAGGCCATCGATTTCTGCTGAAGGCCTTCTGGTAGGGCCTTCATGACGCAACCATTGTGATAAAGTGATACCAAACGATGAAGATCGATGGAAATGCCGTTCGACCCGGCAATGTGATTGAACATAAAGGCGGCCTGTGGCGCGCGGTGAAAATCCAGCACACCCAGCCCGGCAAGGGCGGGGCTTATCTGCAGGTGGAATTGAAAAACCTGCGCGATGGCTCGAAGCTGAATGAACGCTTCCGCTCGTCGGAAAAGGTTGAAAAGGTTCGCCTTGAACAGCGCGATTATCAGTTTTTGTTTAAGGATGGTGAGATGTTCACCTTCATGGATACCGAAAGCTATGAACAGATCGCCCTCACCCAGGCCGATGTGGGCGAGCAATCGGTGTTCCTGCGCGATGGTATGGATGTGCAGCTTGAAATGTATGATGGCGCGCCTTTGGGGGTGCATCTGCCCGAACAGGTGGAACTGACCGTGAGCGAAACCGAACCGGTGGTGAAGGGGCAAACCGCTTCTTCATCCTATAAGCCTGCGCGCATGGAAAATGGCGTGCGGGTGATGGTGCCGCCCTTCGTCAATGAAGGGGATCGCATCATCGTGGCCACCGAAGATTCCAGCTATGTAAAGCGGGCCGACTGATGGCCCGTCGATCCCCTCTGGTCAATGTGATGGCCGCCGCCGCCGAAAAAGCCGCGCGCAATCTGCGCCGCGATTTTGGCGAGGTCGAGCATTTGCAGGTCTCGCAAAAGGGCCCGGCGGATTTCGTCTCCGAAGCCGACCGCCGCGCCGAGCAGATCATTTACACCGAATTGAAAAAGGGCCGCCCGCGCTTTGGCTTTTTGATGGAAGAACGCGGCGAAGTGGAAGGCGAGCAGGGCGAAAGCCGCTGGATCGTCGATCCCCTTGACGGCACCACCAATTTTCTCCATGGCCTGCCCCATTGGGCCATCACCATCGCGGTGGAAGAACGCGGCGAGATTGTTTCGGGCATTGTTTATGATGTGTTGAAAGACGAGTTGTTCTGGGCCGATAAGGGCAATGGCGCATTCGTCAATGATCAGCGCTTGCGGGTTTCGGGGCGCAGCACTTTGGCGCAATCCCTGCTCGCCACCGGCATTCCCTTTATGGGGAAGCCCGATCATCCGGCTTTTCTGCGGCAATTGGCAGCCTTTACCCCCGAAGTGGCGGGCATCCGCCGCTTTGGCTCGGCATCTCTTGATCTCGCTTATGTTGCCGCCGGGCGCTATGAAGGCTTTTGGGAAAGCGATCTGCAAAAATGGGATATCGCCGCCGGGATTTTGCTGGTCCGCGAAGCCGGTGGCTTTGTCAGCGATTTCAAGGGCGGGGCGCAGATGCTGCACAATGGCACCATCATTGCGGCCAATACCCATCTGCATCTGCCCATGCTGAAAATTCTGCGCGGTGCAGGCCAATCGGCTGATCGCGACGACTGATGATCACGAAGGCGCGTCTTTTGTTGATCGGCCTTGTGCTTGGTTTCACCCCGTTTCCAGCACTGGCCCAACAAAAAGACGAGCCCGTGGGCTGGCCCTATCGCCCCAAAACCCCCGATCATGCGGTGCCCATGCCGGTGACCCCCGACGAGGCGAAAAAAGCGGCCCCAAAAAAAGCAACGACCCAGCCTGAAAGAGCAGACCCCGAGGCTCAAGCCGCCGATCCGGGGAGATCGTCCTCCCCCTCCTCCCGCGCCCCCTCCCCCGCACCCGCCAACGCCGGAGACATCGCCCCGCTGGAGCGTTTCCTGCTGCCCGTGCGCCCCCTTGATTTCCGCTTTGAAGAGGATCGCATCGCCCTCAATCGCAGCGAGGCGGATCAATTATCCCGGCTGGCCCAGCGCCTGCGCGCCGCCAATGATAAAATCCTCATCACCAGCCGCACCGGTTCCATATCACAAGATGATGATGACCGGGCGCAGGCTTTGGAGCGCGCTTTGGCCCGGGCTTTGGCCGTGCGGGCCTTTTTATTGCGCGAAGGAGTGGGGATCGACCGCATCACCTTGGAAGCGATCAGCGATCCGGCCCGCAACAAGGGTATGGCGCCCCAAGGTGCGCCCATCGACCAAGAGGCCCATGTCGCCATTCGCGTTGATGATCATCAGACTCCACCCCAACCCTGAAACTTTGGCCCTGAAACATTGGCCCTGAAACATTGGCCCTGAAACACTGGCCCTGAAACCGGACGGCAGTCTCTCCTGTTTCTCCGCCTGGTTGCTGATATTCCCCTGTTGTGGAACAATGCCGTGGGCCTTGCCGCCTGCCCCTTTTCAAGGGCATGATACCAGGGGCCGGTGAGAGGCTGTCAAAACGATTAAATGATCGCCTAAAGGGCACAGCACGGGATAAAGGGCTGCTATGAACGGACAAAAACGCTTTTTGAACCGCATGATCATCTTCATTCTGGCGGTGGCTGTGATGATTGCCCTTCTCGTGCGGCAATTGAGCGAAGCCTTTTTGGCCAATCCCCTGTTGAACGGCATCATTGGCGTGGTTTTGCTGATCGGCATTCTCTACAGCTTTCGGCAGGTGCTGATCTTAAAGCCCGAAGGGGATTGGCTCCGCGCCTATCGCCGGGGTGGCGGCCCCCTGCCCCAACGCAGCCCGCAATTGCTGGGGCCGCTGGCCGCAATGATCGGCGAACAGGCGGATGGCCGCCCGGTGCAGATGACCGCCCTTTCCATGCGCACCCTGCTCGATGGCGTGGCGGCACGGCTGGATGAAAGCCGCGAAATTTCCCGCTATCTCACCCGGCTTTTAATTTTTCTCGGCCTTTTGGGCACCTTCTGGGGCCTGTTGGCGGTTCTGGCCGCCATTGGCAATACGATTCAAAGCCTCAGTGTCGATACCACCGATCTCAATTTGATGTTTGATGCCCTAAAGCGCGGCCTGCAGGATCCCTTGAGCGGCATGGCCATCGCCTTTTCCTCATCCCTGTTCGGGCTGGCGGGATCGGTGATTTTGGGCTTTCTCGATTTACAGGCGGGGCAGGCCCAGAACCGCTTTTACAATGATCTGGAAGATTGGCTTTCCACCGTGGCCCGCATTTCACGCGGGGGGCTGCAAAGCGGCCCCAGCACGGATGAGGATGAAGCCGGGCCATCGGCGGGCTCTTATCTCAGCGCCCTTTTGGAACAAACCGCCGACAGCATCGATCAATTGCGCCGCACCATGGAGCAATCGGAAACCGCCCGCAATGATGGCAATGCCGCCCTGATGCGCCTGTCCGAAGGGCTGGCGGCCCTGACCGATCAGATGCGCGCCGATCAGGCGATGACCAAGCGGCTGACCGATGCCCAAACCCAAACCCAACGCACCCTGGAGCGTTTGGCCGATCAATCCCTTGATCAGCCCGCGGGCCTTGACGATGCATCGAAAACCCATCTGCGCAATATCGATGTGGGCATCCGCCAGCTTTTGGAGGATCAATCCCGCAGCGGCAATAAAAGCGCCGAGCTTTTGCGCTCGGAAATCAAATTGCTGGCCCGCACCCTTGCCACCGCCTTGGACCGCAAGACGCCCACAAGCTCCTCTGGCCCCTCTGGCCGCAGCGAGGGGGGAGACAAGGCCCCATGAGCCTCAGCCACAGACGCCGCCGCCAGGAGGGGGGCGATGATATCTGGCCGGGCTTTGTGGATGCTTTATCCACCCTGCTGCTGGTTCTGGTGTTTTTATTATCGATCTTTGCCCTGGCGCAATTTTTCATGGGCGCGGCCCTTTCGGGGCGGGATGAAGCTTTGGCCCAACTGCGCGATCAAGTGGCGGAACTGGGCCAGCTTCTGGATCTGGAGCGCAGCACGAACCGCGATTTGCGCAATGATCTGAGCCAGCTTTCCGCCAGCCTGCAAAGCATCCGCAGCGAACGCGATGATCTTGATGATCAGCTTAGCGCTGCCCAATCCGCTTTGGAAAGCACCCGCAGCACGCTTGAAGCCGCCCAAAATGAAGCCGAAAGCCGGGGCGCCGATCTGGCTGATTTGAAAAATCGCTATGATGAGCGCACCACAGCGCTTCAGCAGGAAAAAGAACTGTCGGCCCAAGCCCGGCGGCAGGTGGCGGATTTAGAAGCCAGCCTGATCGCCTTAAAGCAGCAGCTTGCGCGCCTTGAAGCCGCCCTTGATGCCTCGGAAAAGCGGGATGAGCAGCAAAAAGCCACCATCGTTGATCTGGGGCGGCGGCTGAATGTGGCGCTGGCCTCGAAAGTTGAGGAATTGGCGGGCTATCGATCGGAATTTTTTGGCCGCCTGCGCGCGGTTTTGGGGCAAAGACAGGATATTCGCATCGAAGGGGATCGCTTCATTTTTCAATCGGAATTGCTGTTTGCTTCGGGCAGTGCGGCTTTGGGCTTTGAAGGGCGCACCCAGATGCGGCAGGTGGCCCAAACCCTTTTGGCTATTGGCCGTGATATTCCGGGCGATATCGATTGGATTTTACGGGTGGATGGCCATACCGACAAGGTGCCCATCCAAACCGCGCAATTCGCCAATAATTGGGAGCTTTCAGCAGCCCGGGCGATTTCCGTGGTGCAATTTTTGATCAGCGAAGGCGTGCCTCCCCAGCGCCTGGCGGCGGCGGGCTTTGGCGAATATCAGCCCATCGCAAGCGGCGACAGCACCGAAGACCTGCGCCGCAATCGCCGGATCGAAATGCGCTTTACCCAGCGTTGAGGTCAAGCTTCCGGTCTTGGGGCAACAAGGGGTCAGGCCCTGTTTCCTCCAGATCGAATTGCAGCTTTGCCAAACGGGCATAAAGGGGATTGCTCGCCAAAAGCTCGGCATGGGTGCCGCTGGCAATCAGCCTGCCTTCATCCATCACCAGAATGCGATCCGCCTTCAAAACCGTGGACAGGCGATGGGCGATGACAAGGCTGGTCCGGCCCTGCATCAGATATTCCAAAGCCCCCTGCACCGTGCGTTCGGCCTCGGCATCAAGGGCGCTGGTGGCCTCATCGAGCAGCAGGATGGGCGCATCGCGCAAAATGGCTCGGGCAATCGCCAGCCTTTGGCGCTGGCCGCCGGAAAGCCGCACCCCGCGTTCGCCCAGCCAGCTTTCATAGCCACCGGGCAAATCCTTGATAAAGCCATCGGCCATGGCGGCCATGGCGGCAGCCTCGACCGCCGCGTCATCGGCATCGATCCGGCCATAGCGGATATTTTCCCGCACCGTATCGGCAAAAATCACCGTATCTTGCGGCACGATGGCCAGATGCTGCCGCAATTCCACCGGATCGGTTTGGCTGATATCCACATCATCGAGCAGAACCCGCCCCGATTGGGGATCGAAAAACCGCATCAGTAATTGCAGGATGGTTGATTTCCCCGCCCCCGAAGGGCCGACCAATGCCACCGTTTGCCCCGGCTCCACCACAAAACTGATCTCTTGCAAGGCCGCAATGGCGGGCTTTGAAGGATAAAAGAAAGAGACATTTTCAAAAGCAAGGCGCCCCTTCAGGGGATGGGGCAAAGCGATGGGATTGTCTGGCACGATGATCGCCGACCGCGCTTCGAGCAATTCGCCCAAGCGGCCTGCGGCCCCTGCGGCGCGCTGCAAATCGCTATACACCTCGACCACGGCCCCGGCAGCTGCGGCGGCCATGATCGCATAGCCCACAAAGGCGGCCATTTCGCCGCCGGTCATGTGGCCGGCCACCACTTCATGCGCGCCTTGCCATAAAATAAAGGTGATGGCTGCGGAAATCAGAAAAATCACCACCCCCGCCAGAACCGACCGCGCCATGATTCGCCGCTGGGCCGTTTCATAGGCCCGCTCCACGGCATCGCGGAAGCGGTTTTTCTCTGCCCCTTCGCGGGTGAAGGCCTGCACCACCTGGATCGCGCCCAGGCTTTCGGTGGCCATGGTGGCCACATCGGCGATGCGATCCTGGCTTGATCGCGACAAAGCCCGCACCTTTCGCCCCAGATAGAGAATCGGCGCGATGATGAGGGGAATGGCCACCGTGATGATCGCCATCAGGCCGGGATTATAGATCACCATCATGCTCAACCCGCCAATAAACAGGGCGCTATTACGCAAAGCGATAGAGACCGAGGTGCTGACCACCTGCTGGATCACCCCGGCATCGGCGGTGAGTCGCGAAACGATTTCACTGGGGCGGTTTTCTTCAAAAAACGATGGATGCAAAGACACCACCCGGGCATGGGCGGCCCGGCGCAGATCCGCCACCACCCGTTCCCCCAAAAGGGTTACGAAATAGGCCCGCGCCGAGGCCGCCAGGGCCAAGATCACCACGATCCCGAATAAAATGGCGAAAGACCGATCAATCGCCGCCGGATCATCGGCATTGAACCCTTTATCGATCACCGGCTGCAAAGCCCCGATCACCGCCAGATTGGCCGCCGCCGCAATGGACAGGGATAACAAAGCCATGGCCGCCAGCTTTTTATAGCGCAGCACATAGCCCGCCACCAGCTTCAGCCGCGCCAAACCCGCCAATCCTTTCAACCGGCCATCCTCATTGGATTTGGGCCCATCGGATTTGAAACCGGGCAATTCAGCCTGTCCGTTTTGTTCATTTTGTTCTGGTGCGGCGGCGGTCATGAGTTGGTCGATCCGATCATCAGGGCTTTATTCCCTTTCCGGTTTCTGTAGATTGAGGCTATAGCAGCGCAGATGCGCGCAAACAATCTGCCTTATCGACGCTTTTGGGGTCAAATGTCGCTGCCACGGGTCTTGCAATCAGGGCTGGGGCAAGCTATAGACCGCGCTTCAGATTTTCGGAGAGGGCCATGCAAAAAGACATTCATCCTGATTACCACATGATCAAAGTGGTCATGACGGACGGTACCGAATTCATGACCCGCTCGACCTGGGGAGCCGAAGGCGATAGCCTGACGCTGGAAATCGATCCCACATCCCATCCGGCCTGGACCGGGGGCGCACAGCGCCTGATGGATAGGGGTGGCCAGGTTGCGCGGTTCCAAAAACGCTTCGGTGCCTTCAAGCTTAAGAAATAAGGCTTTTTTATCCGCTGTGGCTTTATGCAATCGGCAGCGGCCTGAAAAGCAATGAACCGATCAAACTGCGCTGGTGCTTTAAGCACTGGCGCTGTTTTGCGTGGGGCTTTTCTTTAAAAGGGCAAACTGATGACCGCAGGCGATGAGCGCCTTGGCGCGGACGGCATCGCCTGTGCGGCATGGGCTGCTTCATCCGAAAGCAGCATCTTTTGCAGGCGCAGCGCCCGGCGATAAAGGGCATCGCTCCGCCACCACAGGCCATCAAAAGGCTGGCACAGTAAAAACAACTGCATATCCGGTACCTGATCGGGATGAGCAAGGCACAGCGCGCGATCCCCCAATCGCCATTCCGGCGCTTTTGCCTGCTGGGCGCTGAGATCGCCCGCAGCCACCGCTTTGCGCCCCATCGCCCAGGCAATCACATGGAGGATCCGGGTGGAAATGCGCATGGTTTCCACGCAATAGACCTTTTCAGCATCAAGGGACCCATCGCCGGGCCCATTCTTTGGCCATCCCAAAGCCCGGCGATCTGATAGACAGGCGCGCATTTCATAAGCCAAAGCCATGGCATCAGAATAAAGGCCATCAACCCCATGTGTGAACGGGATGACATGATCCGGTGCGGTGGCTTTGGTTTCGCGCATCCTTTGGCCTTTATCTGTGCGGCGGATGGATCAGCCCGATCCGAGTATAGCAAGCTTTCGTCGATCTTCAAAATGCCCCCCGATTGATTGGCGAGGGGCTGCCCCCTTCTCAGCCATCTCAGCCTTTTCCAAACAAGGCATCGGCAGCGGCTTTGCTGGCAGCTTTGGCTGTATGAATCTTTTTCGCGCGGTCGATCTCGGCATCGAGGCGGGCGATGCGCTCGATCAATTCGGCAAGGGAATGGCGGTCGAGATCCTCGCGCTCCAGTGCATCAAGGGGGGCCATGGCGGGTTTGGCCGGCTCATCATGAAACATGCATCTCTCCTTGGTCCTGGCCATTGAGGGGATAATGGCAGGGAATGGTCTTCACGGATTGATTAAGCCACAATGACAGGTCACACTCATCATAAATCGAACAGGGGGACAGGCGATGAAGGCCATTGAAATATCGGAATTTGGCGGGCCGGATGTGCTGCGCTTATGCCAGCGCCCCGATCCTGCGCCCGGGCCGGGCGAAGTGCTGATCAAGGTGGTGGCCGCCGGGGTCAATCGCCCGGATGTGATACAAAGAGAAGGGCGCTATCCCCCACCCCCCGGCGCATCGGATATTCCCGGCCTTGAAATTTCCGGCACCATTGCGGCTTTGGGGGCCAATGTGAAGGGCTGGGCCATTGGCGACCGGGTCTGTGCTTTGGTCACCGGCGGGGGCTATGCGCAATATTGCGCGGCACCGGTTGAAACCCTGCTCCCCGCCCCCAAAAGCCTACCCCTGGCCCATGCCGCAGGCCTGCCGGAAACGGTGTTCACCGTCTGGTCGAATGTGTTTGAGCGCGGCGGTCTCGATCATGGGGAATGGCTTTTGGTGCATGGGGGATCATCGGGCATCGGCTCCACCGCCATCCAATTAGCAAAAGCCTTTGATGCCCATGTGATCACCACCGCCGGCAGCGATGAGAAATGCCGTTTTTGCCGCGATCTGGGGGCCAATGCGGCGATCAATTATCATGATGAGGATTTTGTGGCGGCAACCCTTGCCATCACGCACAAGCGCGGGGTGGATGTGGTGCTGGATATGGTGGGGGGGGATTATCTGCCGCGCAATCTCCAATGCCTTGCCGAGAATGGCCGCCATGTCACCATCGCTTTTTTAAAGGGCCCTGAAACCACCCTCAGCCTCGCCCCGATCATGCTGAAGCGGCTCACCCTCACCGGCTCGACCCTGCGGGCCCGGCCTTTGGCTTTCAAGGCGGCTTTAGCGCAATCGGTCGAAGAGCTGGTTTGGCCCCTGATCGAGGCAGGCCGCTTTCGCCCGATGATCGATAGCATCTTCCCGCTTGAAGAAGCCGCCCTTGCCCATCGGCTGATGGATAGCAGCCTGCATAAGGGAAAAATCCTTTTGCAGATTTCCGACGAATAAGAAGCATGGCCCAGGATGGGTTTGCCGAAATCCCTGACCGGAGATCGTGATGGACGACAAGAAAGCCCTGCTCGATAGCCTGTCGATCGATCGCAGCCAAAAGCAGGCACCCACTGCCCCGGCTTCAAAGCGGGGCCGCATGGGGGCGTTCCTCCTTTTGCTTTTTGGGCTGGCTTTGGGAGGGGCGGTGGCGTTTTGGGCTTTTGATTTTACCGCAAACCCTACTCAAAACCCGGCCCAAAGTTCATCGCCAAACGCATCTGAAGCCGATAGCCCATCCAGCGCTTCGCCTGTTTCAGCCCCTTCGCCCCAACAGCCGAAAGCCGCAAAGGGTGATGAAATTCTCAATGCATCGGGCTATATCACGGCGCGGCGCATCGCCACCATTTCAGCCGAAATTACCGGCCGGATCACCGATATTCTGGTGGAAGAAGGCATGGCCGTGAAAGAAGGACAATTGGTGGCCCGCCTTGATGATGCTTTGGCGCAGATCGATCTGTCTTTGGCAAAGGCACAGATGATTGCCGCCCGGGCCACTTTGGATGCCACCACGGCCAATCTTGCGGAAGCCAAGCGGGTTCTGGTGCGGGTTTCGCAATTGAGCGAGGCCATGTTCTCAAGCGAGGCCTCTTTTACGCAGGCCAAAGCAGCGGTGGAGGCCCTGACCGCCGATCTCGCCCGGGCCGAGGCCGATCTTGAAATCGCCCGCCTGCAGGCACAGCGCGCCGAAGAACGGGTGCGCGATCATCTGGTGCTGGCCCCCTTTGCCGGGGTGGTGATCGATAAAAATGCCCAGCCGGGCGAGATTATCGCCCCCGGCTCGGCGGGCGGCGGCTTTACCCGAACGGGGATCTGCACCATCGTTGATATGGATAGCCTTGAAATCGAGGTGGATGTGAATGAAAGCTTCATTGGCCTTGTCAGCCCCGGTCAGCCGGTAAAAGCCCGGCTTGATGCTTATCCCGATTGGGTGATCAAGGCCCGGGTGATCGCCATCATCCCCACCGCCAATCGGGATCGCGCCACGGTGCGGGTGCGAATCGGCCTTGGCGAGAAAGACCCGCGTATCCTGCCCGATATGGGGGTGAATGTTGCCTTTTTAAACACTGATCCGGCCCTGGAAAGATGAGCACAAGCATGACCACAAAGCCCCTGATCAATCTGCATGCCGTGAGCAAATCCTATGAAAAGGCAGGGCATGTCATCACCATTTTCGATCAGCTTGAGCTGAGCATCGCACGCGGCGATTTCGTTGCCATCATGGGGCCATCGGGTTCGGGAAAAACCACCCTGCTTAATCTTTTGGGCGGTGTGGATAGACCCGATAGCGGCGCGATCACCATCGATGAAACCCGCATCGATCAGTTGGGGGAAAGCGCCCTTTCCCGCTGGCGGGGGGCCCATATCGGCTTTATCTTTCAGTTTTATAATCTGATGCCCATGCTGAATGCCGCGCGCAATGTGGAATTGCCCTTGTTGCTGACCCATCTGAAGGGCCGGGCGCGCCGGGATCATGTGATGACCGCGCTGAAAATCGTGGGGCTGGAAGATCGCGCCAAACACAGCCCAAGGGAAATGTCGGGCGGGCAACAGCAAAGGGTGGCGATTGCCCGGGCCATCGTTTCCGACCCCGATTTTTTATTATGCGATGAGCCAACCGGCGATCTGGACCGCGAAACCGCCGATGAGATTTTATCCATGCTGCAAATGCTGAACCGGGATTTCGGCAAAACCATCATCATGGTCACCCATGATCCCGAAGCCGCCCGCTATGCCCGCCGTATCCTGCATCTGGACAAGGGCCGCTTCATCGAGGCCGAGGCGATGGGGGCGTCATGACCGTGGCCTTGGCATCCCTATCCCTGATCTGGGCCAATCTCAGCCGCAGCCGCCTGCGCTTTGCCCTGACCGCCTTTGCCATTTTCATTGCCTTTTTCCTGTTTGGCATTTTGCAAAGCTTCGAGCGCGGCCTGAATGCCGGGGCCGATCTGGCCGCCGCTGATCGCCTGATCATCTCTAACAGGATCAATTTCACCCAGCCTTTGCCCATTGCCTATGTCAATCGCATTGCTTCCATCGAGGGCGTGCGCCAGGTCAGCCATCAAAGCTGGATGGGGTCTTATTATCAGGAACCGCGCAATTTCATTTTCGGCTTTGCCATCGAACCCCAAAGCTATTTGCAGATTTATGCCGATGATATCGCCCTGCCGCCGGAACAGGCCGCCGCCTTCATCCAGAACCGGCGTGGGGCTTTGGTGGGTGAGGATGTCGCCAGGAATTATGGCTGGCAGATTGGCGATCTGATCCCCATTTCCAGCAATATCTGGCAACGTGCCGATGGCTCCAATGTTTGGGATCTGGTGATCGAAGGGATTTATCGCGCGGGCCGGGCCAATATCGCGGCCAATACCCTTTATCTGCATTATGATTATCTGAATGAAGCGCGCACCACCGCCCGCGATTTTACCGGCACCATCAGCTTTACCACCCTTGATCCGGCGCAAAATGATGCCATCGCCCAAGCCATCGACAGCCGCTTCCAAAATTCTGCCTATGCCACCGAAACCCGCACCGAAGAAGCCTTCAACCGCTCGTTCGTTGAACAGCTTGGCAATATCGGGCTGATCGTTTTATCGGTGAGCGGGGCGGCGATGTTCACCATCCTGATCATCACCGGCAATACCATGGCTTTATCGATTCGCGAGCGCACCGGGGAAATCGGCGTGATGAAGGTGCTGGGCTTTGATGCTCGCATGGTGTTCGCCCTCATTTTGGGGGAATCGCTGGCACTGGCCCTCATCGGGGGCCTTTTAGGGGTGGCGGCGGCCCAGATGATGGCCAGCTTCATCAGCAATGTGCCGGGCTTTCCCTTTCCTTTGGGATTTACATCCGGCATCTGGCTCTCGTCCTTCGGGCTGATGCTGGCATTGGGGTTGATCACCGGCCTTTTACCCGCGTTTTCCGCTTATCGTTTGAAACCCACCGCCGCTTTTGCCCGGGCTTGATGCATGATGATGAAGCAAATTTTCATGATGATCTGGATCGGGCTTTTAAGCCTGCCCCAAAGATTATGGCTCAGCCTTGCCACCGTCATCACCATTGCGGTTGTGGTGGCGGTTTTGCTGGCGTTTTTATCCATGTCGCAGGGCTTTCGCCAAACCCTTGGATCATCGGGTTCTGAAGATGTGGCGATCATTTTGCGCGGCGGTTCGGGGGCCGAGCTTAATTCCGTATTGAGCCGCGAACAGCTTGCCCTTATCGAAACCGCCCCGGGCCTTCTAGAGCGGGATGGCGCGTCTTTGGTTTCGGGCGAACTTTATGTGGTGGTGGATGGCACCAAGAAATCGAGCGGGACCAAAGCCAATCTGCCTTTGCGCGGGCTGGGACCTGCCGGGGTGGCTATCCGCGCGCCCGCCATCACAGCCGGGCGGATGTTTATCCCCGGGCGCAATGAACTGATCGTGGGCGAAGCTTTATTGCGCGAATTCAATGGCTTTGAACCGGGTTCGATGCTGCGCTTCGGGGCCACACAATGGACCGTGGTGGGGGTCTTTTCCACCGGCGGCGTTTTTGATTCGGAAATCTGGAGCGATCTGGGCGGCGTGCAAAACCAATTCAATCGCGGCAGTTCGGTGCAATCGGTGCGGGCAAAGCTGATCAACCCGCAAGCCATCGAAATCTTGCGCAGCTTTGCCGATCAGGATCCCCGGCTCACGGTCGATATCATCAGCGAACGCCGCTATTATGCCGAACAATCCGAACGCACATCCGATCTCATTCTGGTGCTGGGCTGGCCTTTATCCATTGCCATGTCGCTGGGGGCGCTGGCGGGCGCGCTCAATACCATTTATCTTTCAGTTTCCGCCCGCAGCCGCGACATTGCCACCGTTCGTGCCATTGGTTTTTCAGGCTTTTCCGCCTTTTGCGGCACGCTGGCAGAATCGCTTTTCCTCTCGGCTGTGGGGGGATTGCTCGGGGCCCTGGTGGCGCTGGTTTTTTTCGATGGGTTGAGCGCCTCCACCTTGGGGGGTAATTTCACCCAGGTGGTTTTCAATTTCAGCCTGAGCAGCGACCTTTTCATCCAAGGCCTTTGGCTTGCCCTGCTGATTGGCCTGATCGGCGGCTTTTTCCCGGCTATCCGGGCGGCGCGCTTGCCGGTGGCTCAGGCTTTTGGCAGCCGCTAGAGGCAGAATCGGGGCCATTTGCAAAAAATCTTCGGCATTTGAGGGGAAAGCGATGCGAAATCCTTGATTGATTGCGCAAGCTGCGCCAAAGTCATTTGATACCAATCGCCTTTTGCGTCGGGTCTTCTCTTTTGTGATGAACACATGCACTTCACCTGCCGGGGAAGAGCCCTTGGCAAGAGCGGTGATGGAATATGCGTGTTTTGGAGAGGACTATGAGCCAGCCCCTGATGCCAATGGCAACTGCCGTTTGGTTAATCGATAATACATCGCTGACATTCAAGCAGATTGCCCGTTTTTGCGGCTTGCATGATCTTGAGGTGCAGGGAATCGCCGATGGAACCGTGGGTCAATCCATCGCCGGGATCGATCCCACTGCGAATGGTCAATTGACCTGGGATGAAATTCGTCGCTGCCAGAATGATCCGGCGGCGGCTTTGGAACTGAGCAAAGGGGCGAAGCCAGAACAAACCCGCACCCGTGGGCCGCGCTATACTCCGGTTTCCAAACGCCAGGACAAACCCGACGCCATTTCCTGGATTTTGCGCAATCATCCCGAGCTTTCAGATACCCAGATTTCGCGCCTTGTAGGCACCACAAAGCCCACCATCGGTGCCATTCGGGATCGTTCGCACTGGAATATCGCCAATATCCGATCACAGGATCCGGTGGCTTTGGGCCTGTGCAAACAAAGCGAATTGGATGAAGCCGTGAAACGCGCCGCCATCCGCAACGCGAAAGCCGCCAATAGCCAACAAGACGGGGTCATCAAAGCGGGAGATGAGGCTGAGGACGCAGCATCCGGTGATGTGGTCGATGATCAGGCCAATAGCCCTGATGAAGCCCCATCCCAAAGCTGAGGGCCGATCCGCCGTCCTGAGGGCCTGTTCTGCTTGATGGCGTGAAGGATTGTGGGGTGATTTTTCAATAACAAAAAGGGCGGTCGCATTCATCTGCGCCGCCCTTGTTCATTCAATTTTTGAAAGCCGTTCTATTTCTGATCAGATTTAGGCCTATCAGTCTCCCCCTTTAAAAGGGTGGATCATTGGCCCATGAACCGCATCTTTTCTTTCAGCAAAAGTTTTTCCCGCTTCAATTTGGCAATCCGCAGGGTATCTGGCGAAGGACGTTTGGTTTCCTGTGTGATAACACGTTCCAAAGTTGCGTGCTTATCTGCCAGAGCCTGAACATGCGCCTGTTGAGTCATGCCGGTAATCTCCTTTGCTACGGAAGTGGGTATCTATCGCAACATATTTGACCCCAAATTGTCACTTCAATTCTTCTGTCTTGATCGCCAAAATATTTTCCATCCTTGCCTTCATCTGCGCATCTTTCTCAAAAGCCTCATAGCCCGTTCTTTTCACACAATGGCACCATCTTTTCCCAAAGCGAAAGGTGCTCATGATACGGTTTAAATGCAAAGGAGCATCGGCCCGCCTTCATGAAGATAAAGCCTTTCATAAGCCCGCTCATCACCGAATCAGAGGGCAATGCCACGATGCTTGTGAAGCCCGCGGCAAGGGCTTATGATCTTTCGCAGGATTGTTCATACGAGAGCCTGATGCATGCATGATGGGATGTCTTTGCGCGACGCCGAACTCAAGAAGCGCCTTTTGACCTTGGAACAGGAACATCGTGATCTCGATAGTGCGATTGTCGCCCTGCAGCAATCCGGTTCTTATGACCAGCTTCAGATCATGCGATTAAAAAAACGCAAATTGCTCCTGAAGGATCAAATCCGCCATATCGAGGATCAAATCCTACCCGATATCATTGCCTGAATTTGGAGCCTGAAATTCAGGATTGTGCCGCGCCCGTTTCAGCCTTGGCCTTGGCTTTGTGCGCATACATATCGGCATCGGCGCGGGCCAGAAGCTGCTCTGCCTGATCATCGGCCCGAGCCGTGCTCACCCCATAGCTGAGCTTCAAGTCCACCACATCATCATGGATCATGGGCGGGTTTGCAGCCAGGGCGGCCGTCAGTCGCGCTGCCAGTTCGGCTGCCTGCTCCGCATTGCTATGGGGAAGCACGATGGCAAATTCATCACCCCCCAACCGGGCGACAAGATCCGAACTGCGGCAATGCTCCACCAGTATTTCGCCGATCCTCAAAAGGGCCGCATCCCCCGCCGCATGGGACAGGCGATCATTGATCTGTTTCATATCATCAATATCGAAATAGGCGAGCGCCAAAGGCGTTTCATGTCGCTTGGCCAGCGCCAGAAGGCGGTTCAGTTCCCGCATGAAGGCGCGACGATTAAGAGTTGGTGTCAGGCTGTCATGATCAGCCAGATCGTGCAAATCGGCGATCACCCGTTCCGCCTTCAAAAGCTCTCGGCGCAAAGCCTTATTATCGTTCAATATCCGGCTGATGGCAGCGCGAACCTCGGTGGTCATATCCTCTTCGGGAATCCCCAAAACATAAACGGCATCCGCATCCTGATCCCCTCGCTCAGCCGCATCTTCATAAGCCCTGCTTTGTCGATATTTCGCCGTGCGGCGACGCGCATTCACGGCATGCTGTGTGTCTTTCGACACGGAATGGCTTGCATCCATGGCATCAACGCGCATGCGACCCCCCTCGCTTTTGTGCACATTTTAACATTTTATTAATTATACGGCCATGTCAAGAATGACCAGCATTCCGTTGCTTATCGTTGCATCCCGGCGCCTGATCCCTATAATGCCGCCGATCAGTGCCCTTATGCTCGTTAAAGGAGCGTCTTATGAATGCGGCTGCACCTTTGATAGGCATCATCATGGGAAGCCAATCCGATTGGGACACGATGCGCCATGGCGCTGAAATTCTCGATCTCATGGCTATCCCCTATGAAGCGCTGATCGTTTCCGCGCATCGCACGCCCGAGCGCCTTTATGACTATGCCAAAACAGCCAAATCTCGTGGTCTGAAGCTGATTATCGCCGGGGCCGGGGGAGCCGCCCATCTGCCGGGCATGGCCGCAGCCCTCACACCCCTACCTGTTTTGGGGGTGCCGGTTGAAAGCAAATCCTTGAAGGGCATGGACAGCCTCCTCTCTATCGTGCAAATGCCTGCGGGTGTTCCGGTGGGGACGCTTGCTATCGGCAAGGCCGGGGCCAAAAATGCCGCCCTGCTTGCGGCATCGGTGATCGCCCTTCTCGATAGCACTGTGGCGGCCCGGCTCGATGCTTTTCGCGAAAGCCAGACACAGTCCGTCGCCACATCCCCCATGAAGGATTGATGCATGGCCGATATCCTTGCACCGGGGGCCCGGATCGGGATTTTGGGTGGTGGCCAGCTTGGGCTGATGCTGTCCTTGGCGGCAGCGCGGCTTGGTTATCGTACCGCCATTTTTTCCCCCGAACCGGAAAGCCCGGCCTTTCGCGCATGTGATCGTTTTTGGCAGGCATCCTATCAGGATCGCACTGCCCTTGCCGAATTCGCCGATGCCGTCGATCTGATCAGCTTCGAATTTGAGAATGTCCCGGCTCCCTCCCTTGATTTTCTCTCGGCGCTTCAGCCCATTCAACCCGGAATCAAGGCTTTGGCCACCAGCCAGGATCGGATGCTGGAAAAAGATTTCCTCTCCCTTCTCGATATTCCGGTGGCCCCTTATCATGATGTGGCAACTGCGGCCGCTTTGGCCGATGCGGCGCAAGTGCTGGGCTATCCGGTTATCGCCAAAACCAGACGGCTAGGCTATGATGGCAAGGGTCAGGTGCGGCTCTATGGCCCGGATGAGATTGAGACCGGTTGGACGGCTTTAGGCTCTGATCTGGTGATCGTTGAAAAGCTCATCCCCTTTGATCGTGAAATCTCGATCATTCTGGCCCGCGCGCGGGATGGCTCTATGCGCCATTACCCACCCATTGAAAACCGCCATGCATCTGGAATTTTGCGCTCCAGCCATCTGCCTGCACAGCTTGATGAAAGCTGTTTCGAGCAAGCCATCAGCTATGCCCATGCCATTGCCACGGCCCTCGATTATGTGGGGATTTTAACGGTCGAGATGTTTGTGATCGATGATCAGCATGAGGTCATAGTCAATGAAATTGCCCCCCGTGTTCATAATAGCGGCCATTGGACCATCGATGGCGCGGTGACCAGCCAATTCGAGCAACATATCCGGGCGATTTGCGGCCTCCCCCTTGGGGCGAGCGATGCTTTGGGACGGGTGCGCATGGAAAATCTGATCGGCGATGATATCAGCCATTGGCAAAATATTCTGAGCGATCCTTATGCGCATCTCCATCATTATGGCAAGGCTGCTGCCAAGCCGGGCCGCAAAATGGGCCATGTGACCTGGGTTGAGCCTGAACACTGAAATGTCTGTCCAAGGACTTTTCTCATTCCGAGCTTGCCTCCCCCGCATCATCCCGGGCGGAGACCCGGGCTCCAACACACGGGGCTCCATCTTTCCCGCGCTCAGCCCTTCACCATATAGAACCCGGCTCAGGAGACGGGGTAACGGCCAGGATGGGGACACTGCCAGGGAAATCCCCTTCCGCTGCTTCAATCCCGGATTTTGAGTTCCCGTGCTTTGGCGATAAGGGCAGTAAGGTTCGTTTCATCGCCCGCATGCATGGCATCGAGAATATTCTCCATCCGTCCGATCAAGGCCCGGATCATCTCTTCAAGACGTTCGCCATTGGTGAGAAAAATATCACGCCACATCACCGGGTCGGCGGCGGCCACACGCGTCATATCATCATAGCTGCCGCCGCTGAAATTGCGCATATCAACGCCAAGATCCTCCCCGATTTTCGCGCTTTCCAGCATCGCCGCAAAGGCAATGATGTGTGGTAGATGAGAATTAAAGGCAAGAACACGATCATGACTGGGCGCATCGAGCCGTAACACATGGGCAATAGGCAGACGTTCCAAGAGCTTTGTCAGACGATCAAGGGCTTCAGAATTGCAGTTTTGATCCGGGGTGAGAACCCAATTCCGATCCTTGAATATCAGTGGATCGGCATCATTGGGGCCTGATCGTTCGCGCCCGGCCACCGGATGTCCCGGAATGAAATGGCAATCGCCTGGCACATGGGGCGCCACATCACGGATGACCTGCTCCTTCACCGA
Source organism: Iodidimonas sp. MBR-22 (assembly GCF_029946565.1). Classification (NCBI taxonomy): domain Bacteria; kingdom Pseudomonadati; phylum Pseudomonadota; class Alphaproteobacteria; order Iodidimonadales; family Iodidimonadaceae; genus Iodidimonas; species Iodidimonas sp. MBR-22. Next base: position 126,462 of record NZ_JARKVQ010000005.1, on the reverse strand, counting down.
ACCCAGATCAGTGAGGATCATATCCGGTTTCAAAAAGGGGCCGATCTGCTGCACAATTGCCCCCATGGTTCGGACCGGGGTGGCGAGAAAAAGTATGTCGCTCAAGCCTGCAATTCCTGGCAGATCATCATCTATCACGGCATCGGGGAACAGACGCCGGGCAACTTCACGATGCCCGGGATCGCGATCGGCGATCACAAATGTCAGCGCCGGTTCAGCCTCACGCAAGGCCAAGGCGAGGGATGCCCCCATCAAGCCAAATCCAATGATGCCAATCTTCATAGAACCAGTTCCATTTATGCGATCAGCAGGATCATTCATCACATTTGCCTCATCATAAAAAGCCGCCCGATGCATATCTGCATGGACGGCTTTTTTTATTGCGCCTAAGCGCTTTTGCCGGATCTATAACGCGGGTAAGGTTAAAAGATCGCGAAGATCATTGGCCTCCGCCGCCATAATATTCGGTCAATTGCGCGCGGCGCTGCTGTTCTTTGTTGGTATAATCCAACCACTGTTTGGCAGCTTTTTCCGTTGCATCAAATTTTGCTGCGGCCCGAAAGGCTTTTTTGGCGTCATCCAATTTATCGGTATTGAAATTAGCCATTCCGATCAAAAGATGGGCATAGCCGGGCTCATCCAGATCATCGGAATCTACCGCTTTTTGCAGGGGCGGAAGGGCTTCTTCCCAACGTTCCTGCTCGGCAAAAACCTGGCCCAAACGCATCCAGATTTTGCCATCATCATCATCTTTGGCAGCCAAACGCAGAGGTTCTTCAGCTTTCCGCATTTCCTGTGCATTGAGATAGGCTTGGCCAAGAAGTTCGTAAGTCTCGCCCTTCTTCTCGATAGTGCCGTCTTTCATACCTTTTTCAAGGACCCAAGCCGACTTGATCGGGACACTATGATAAAGATAAAGCTGCGCCATGTTGATCAATTGGCTTTCCTGATCCAAATAGCCTTGGCGATAGGCCACTTCCATGGTCGCAAATTGCTTTTTCTCTTGTCCAAGCTCGGAATAAACCGCCGCTAACTGACGCCAATATTCAGGCTTTTCAAAATTGACGGTCAGAAATTCCAGAACTTCAGCAACCTTTTGATATTGGGCAAGCTCGAAATAAGCCAAGCGCAGCAACAGATACCAGTTTTCCTTTGGTTCATCGCCACGAGCCCGCCCCAATTCGATCGCCTTGGTAATATTGGGAACGATATTCTTGTAATCTTCGAGACCATAATAGGCCTGAGACAAGAAATAATAGGGCGAGGGACCGGGATTGGTCTGTGTCGTCATCCATTTGTTCATATATTCGATGGATTTTTTATATTGTTCATCAACCAGATAGAGCTGTGCCAAGGCATTGAGGCTGGCAATCTGGAGGCTTTCCGGAATACGCTCAAGCTTCAGGATTTTTTCATATTCAACGATAGCCTGTTTGTAATTCTCATCTTCGATATAAACCGAACTGGCGAGAATCTGATAAACGATGGCCGTTTCATAATCGTTGATCTTATCACCGAGAAGGTTATTGAGATCTTTGACCGCATCGGCCTTCTCGCCTTTTTCAAGCTTTTCCTGAGCCTTGGCGATCTTCTCATAGATATTGGCGCGCAGGCTATCGACCTTCTTACTGCTGCGCTGAGGCTTTTCATCTTCCTGGGCCTGTACCATCGGGGCGGAATAAAGCCCAAAGCCAGCAGGCACGGTCACAGCCATCAAACCCAGCGCTGTTAACAGTGGCAATCCAAAGAGTCTTTGTTTCATCATCATCTCATGACCCTCCCAAAGGTCGATTTCGGGGATATGTGCGGTCGCCCCAACAATCGGGACGACCCATACAGTTTATCGACGGCCACCATCTTCAAGATTGAAGCTGAAGAGATATTGAACACCCTCCACAGCGATGGGTTCACCATTGACGACCTTGGGCTTGTATTTGAATTTATAGGCCGCCTGTTCAGCGGACCGTTCGAAATAGCCTCTTGGTTCGGCTTCAACGATCAGGACATCTTCCACGGTTCCTTGCGGTGTCACCGTCAATTCCACAATCACATAGCCTTCAATGCCACGCTCTGCAGCGCGACGAGGATATTGCGGCTGGATACGCACCAATGGCAGATAATCGCCATCTGTGGGAGCCCCCAAAGCAACGCCGCCAGAATCGATGCCGGCATTGAGATTGAGTTGACCAAAATTCAAGCCCTGGCTCGCATTATTGGCCGATACATTGGGGATATCCAGATCGGGCGGCGGGGCTTCGGGCGGCACAGGCTTTTCAACCTTGCGGTCTTCCTGCTTCGCTTCCTGCTGACGATCCACCCGCACAACATCAACAAAGCGAACACTTTCGATATCGCTCAGTTCGACGCGATCACTGACAACCAGAGCCTGCATAATGTAAAAGAGGGCAAAGGTAACAGCCGTGCCGATCATTAAAGCCGTAACATAACGCGCTAACATGCTAGTTCTCCTCGGTGGATACGGCAACGCCCGGAACGCCAGCATTATTGACAGCCTCAGTCACGGCAATCATCAAACCGGCCTTGGACCGGGCATCCGCCTGAATGACGATGGTTCCTTGCGGATTTTCAGCATGCAGCTTCTCAATATTTGTCTGCAAGGACTTCAAATCAACCTTTTTACGATTCATCCAGATTTCATCGGATTCCGTTACGGCAATCAGAATGCTGGCGCGGTCTTTTTTCTCAGCCGTTACGGCCGGCGGCTTCGTCACATCGACACCGGCTTCCTTAATGAAGGTGGCGGTAACGATGAAGAAGATCAGCATGATAAACACGATGTCGAGCATCGGTGTCATGTTGATTTCATTTTCTTCTGCTTGCTTTTGAGCGTGATCTCTCATGATGTACCCTGCCTGTGCCCCATTGATGGATAGAGGGGGCGCCTGCCATGATCGGCAAACGCCCCTTTAGGGTTACTGTTTTGATTCCGCGATCGAAACATTATAAACGCCAGCCTGTCTTGCCTGGTCATAAATCTCAACCACGATTCCGGAAAATGCATCTGGTGCAGGCTGAATCACCACCACACCTTCGGGATTTTCTGCGTGCATGCGTTCGACATTGGCGCGTACGGATGCAATATCAACGGGCCGTCTGTTAACGAAGATCCGGTTCGAACTATCCACCTGGATCAGAATATTTTTCTTGTCGTCATCTTTCTGCTCCTGTTCGTTAGGCGGCGGCTTGTTAACATCAAGGCCGGATTCCTTCACGAATGATGCAGTCACGATGAAGAAGATCAGCATGATGAACACGATGTCGAGCATCGGTGTCATGTTGATCTCTGCTTCCTCTTCGGCTTTTGAAAACTTGCGCATCGATTCTCTCGGTTACTGAGTGTGACTTCGGGTCATCCCGCTGCGCCGGTAAGCGCAGCGGTCAAATTCTCCAAGCCTTCTCGTTCCTCAATGATCCATCGTCAGTGTGTCCTCAAGTCGCTCGGCCTGACTTTTGGCCTTGCGCTCGATCCATGTGCTCATAAACACGCCTGACAAGGCTGCGACCATCCCGGCCATAGTCGGAATGGTGGCTTTCGACACACCATCCGCCATCGCGCGGGCATTGCCGCTGCCCAGAACCGCCATCACATCGAACACACTGACCATCCCGGTCACGGTTCCAAGCAGCCCAACGAGGGGGCAGGTTGCAACCAGGGTCTTGATCAGGTCGATATTCGTATTGAGGTTCTGGGACACCTCAGAGATCATCGCCGTCCGCACTTTATGAGCATACCACGAACGCCGTTCGTCGCGCGACTCCCATGCGGACAGAGCCTGTTTCACATCCAGCTTAGCATTAACGGTGAAGTACCAGATGCGTTCGATGATCAGGATCCACATGACGAAGGTGACGGCGAGGACGCCATAGAGCACGACGCCGCCCTTCTCCATGAAGATCTGAATAGCTGTCAATGCGTCAAGAAGAGACTGCACGACCATGCTCCTTTTCCGCGTGAACAGCGATGATCCCGGCGCTTTGTTCTTCAAGAACGTGGATGACCTTCTTGCTCATGCCAGCAACGAAGCTGTGCATCAGCAAGGTTGGAATGGCCACCACAAGGCCGATAACCGTTGTCACGAGGGCTTGGGAAATCCCGTTGGCCATCAGCTTGGGGTCACCGGTACCAAACAGAGTGATCGCCTGGAAGGTCGCGATCATCCCGGTCACGGTGCCGAGCAGACCAAGCAGCGGGGCCACGGCAGAGATCAGCTTGATCACTGTGAGGCCACGCTCCAGCGCAGGGGTTTCGCGCAGGATAGCTTCATCAAGTTTCAACTCCAGCGTTTCCACATCAACGCCTTTGTTGTTTTGATAGACGGAAAGAACGCGCCCCAATGGATTGCTGGTTTTGGGATCGCCCGGGGTTTTGCTTTGGCCACGGACCTTCGCGGTGGTGATCGACAAGGTGATCGCCTTGATGATCGCAATCAGCACCCCGATCGCCCCGAGGGCAAGAGTGACATAACCAACGGCACCGCCCTGATCGACCCGCTCTTGCAAAGTGGGCGATTGGATCAGCAGGCTCAGAAGCTGACCGCGTGTGGGATCCACCCCGAACGCAATAGTTTCACCTGCGCTGGCCTTGGCGAGTGCGGATGCAGACCCCGTAAAGCGTGCGGAAGGCTGACGGCCCAATTCGACCACATTGCCGCTTTCGGCAAGATAATCATAATATTTGCCATCGGAAACGAGATTGAAATTCCCAACCCGGACCAGAGGAACGGTTTGTTTCTCACCCGAGTTGGCAACAACCGTATGATCGAATTTGGTGACTTCACCCGATGCCACCATTTCAAGCATCATCTGCTGCCACAAAACCTCGATTTCGTTAATCGACGGCAAAGTTGAAGACCGCGACGCTTTTTCGATCAGCTTGTTGATGCCATCGACACGGGCGGCTTTGCCATATTCCACGGTGACCAGCGAATTCTCGATGACCCCGCGCATATCGCCAGCAACCTGCTGCAGCACGCCGAACATTTCTTTCAGTTCGCCCAGTCGATCTTGCAAAGTGGCATCGAGTTCGCGAATACGCTGTTCATTGTTCTGGATGGTCCGCTCAAGATTTTCAGCGGTTTTTTCTTCCGAAGCCCGTTCCTGACGCGCTTCCGTAAGCATCCGATCCTGTTGATCACGGCGCGCGCGGAATTCCGCTTCCCGTTCGCGATGCTCAGATGTTTCCGTCACCCGTCCGCGACGCACCTGCTCCAGCAAGCTATCAAGATCAGCCGGGCGCATCTGGGATTGCGGCGCCGGCGGCTCGGTTTGTTCAGCGCTATCCTGTGCAAATGCAACGGAGGCCACACTGCCCATCATCAGGGCAATGGCTGTTGTGAAAAGTTTGTTCATTATTTTGCCTCCTTCGACTGTTCAGGACCGGAAACCGGCAGGAGGTACATCTGCGGCGCTGCCTGCTTTTTCGCAAAGCGCATGGCAGCATCGATGGAACCACTATAGTCCGCGCCTAGAGCTTCCCAGCTTTTGCTATCCTGATTCCAACGACCCTGGAACTGTCCATCAATCGTTTGATAGGCAAGCACAACGCGGCCAATGCGCAGGAAATCGACCTGACGTTCCTGACCATCGATTTCAAGGGAACCGCGATAGGATTCGATGGTCCGACCGAATTCATTTTCAATCTGATACGCTTCCAACACGAGGCGGAATTTTTCAGAGGGCGAGATATTCGACATATCCATGAATTCGCGCAGATTTTCGATCCGCATGGCCCGCTGTTCCTTGAGGAACGGCACATCAAGAGAGACAAATTCCCCAAGACGGTCGATCATCCGCAGCATCAAAGGGGTGATTTCCCGACGAATCGAGACCACTTCATCAATGGACTGCTGCAATTCGGAAATCTGGCTTTCCTGATCCCTGACAACCCGGCGTTGCTGGGCATTATAAGCCTTCAGGCTTTCGATTTCCCGCAAAACGGCCTGGAAATCACGAAGCAGACGCTGGGTTTCAGAGGCCGTGCTATCGATCCGCTCTTGCGAGGCTTGAGCGAACAAGTTGATTTCTTCCGCCTCCTTGAAGATCTTGTCAAGATCTTGACCGGTGCGCACTTCAACCGGAGGTGGCGGTGTTTGTGGCGCTGTGCTTTGAGCCTGGGCGACACCCGCGCCGCAGACGAAGGCGACGGCGACCGCCGTCGAGCAAGCGAGCTTTCTCAATCGTGGTTGCATTTTTCTTCCCATAGGACTTGCCACTCTACCGCAGCCCCTGCTGCGGCTCGATTCGGGCAGATTGTGTTCGCTGTGCATCATTGTCTGACCACGGCTCCATCTTGCCCGAATTCATGACCATGTTGAGATATGCAGGAAAGAGCGCCGCCAGATCTGATGCATCTGGCAAGCGGATTAAACGGCTGAACTTGCGGGCTGATTTGGCCACACACGATGACACCATCTCTCCTGCGTTGATCCATCCCGTGCCGAAGCCGGGACAAGATTTTCTATAACCTAATGATCCAAATCCGTGCGCAAAGAGAACACTCAAGAGCGCGAACCGTGATCCTTAGCAGTACAGACATAGCGAAAATATGCAGCCAAATCTATAATGGCTTTTAGAACGCTGATGCCCGATTTCAGCTCAATGTGCCAAAACCGCGCCACATAATCCAAGAATTTCGCTCGATTCCAAGCAAAAAGTTTCCAAATTATGTCTTGCTAGATGCCAAGAATTTCCTTAGCGCCTGCGATTCGCTTGTGCGTTCATGATCAGATGAAGGGGGTATCCGGGCCACAAACATGGCCAGAAGCTCTTGTTTTAAAATGTTTATTCTAAGATTCAACGGGCCACGGGCTTGCGCTCGGCTTGCTTACGCAAAGCTTCCAAAACACCATCCCAATGATTTTCACAGCAGGTTTTTTCTGCCGCTTCATATCCCAAATGGCGGAGCAATTCGGTGGCTAAGGCATCAGCATATTGCATCGTCACATGTTTGTGTTGAGTTGCCATGGTCCGCTTTCCATTCGATAGAGGCCCCGGATGTTCACGTATCAAGCGACGACGTGGCTTTCCATGATGCCTTTTCAACTGCCCTTTGCAGCCTTCAACATCCAAGAATACACGCATCGCGTAAAGTGACCGTTAACAATCGCTCCATCTGCATTCATTCTCACCAAGATGAGATAGAATTATGGTTTGATTATGAACGCTTCTTGTCGGAAGCATGGCCATGGCCCGGTTGCAAGAGAGTGCCCACGCACCGACCAAGGCCGCGCACGGCATTCCCGATATACACAGCATCGGCATGGATCAGATCATCAAGATCAAGGCGGGCTTCCTGTGCTTGCCCCGTGGCCAGCAATTCGGCGCGCAAAACCCCCGGCAAAGGGCCTTCATCCAAGGCGGGCGTGAGCAGAAATTGGCCCCGCCTGATGAACAGATTACTGCGCAACCCTTCGCATAAACGCCCATTTTCATTACAGAAAATGATCTCGTCTTCATCTGTTGCAAGCCTCGACAACAAGGAGCGTCCTGCCGCATCATGAACGGCATAGCGTTGGCGCAAAGTGGTTTTGTGCCGCCCCAAAAGATCCTGACTGTGCAAAGGCCGGGGGGCCAGATGCAGCCGGATCGGGCTTTGCCAGGGCCGAAAGGGCGCGACCATAACACTGACCGCACCCGAGCGCCCAAGGAGCAGGCGCACAAGGCGCTTGCCTGAAGCATCCCCCATCCTGGCATCAGATCGGCCCTCAAAATCCTGTGCAAGAGCCTGATCAAATATTTGTAAGATCACATCTTCGTCATACGGAATCGCAAAATACTGCGCCGAAGCGCACAATCGGGCGAGATGCCGGGGCAGGCGCAAACAGCCATGACCGGATTGCCACAGCATGGTTTCAATGAGGGCAAAATCGGCTTGCGCCCAAGGAGCATCCTCAACGCTGGCATCTAGGCTGGCATCACCGCTCTTATTGAAGCCGCCGCAAGCCTCTCCTGAAAGCTTTGGCCCCAAAAACTGCCCCTTGAGCAGGCATTCCTCATATTCGGCGCGCCATTGGCTATCGGCCACGATCCCGCTCCCGAGCCCTAAGCGAAACATCCGGCGCGGCGCGCCTGGTTCGGGGCTATGTGGGGCCGGCGCGATCTGCTCCACCAGTGTTCTGATCGCCACATTAAAGCACAGGTCCCCATCCGGGGCAGCCCAGCCAATGGCCCCCGTATAAATCCCGCGCGGCTGATTTTCGAGGGCGGCAATCCACTCCATCGCCCTGATTTTCGGGGCCCCGGTGATTGATCCACAGGGCATCATGGCCTCGATCAAGGCAGCAAAGCCCAGATCGGGCCGTGGCTGCGCCCTGATCCTTGAGATCATCTGGAGCACGCTGGGATAGTGTTCGATTTCAAAAAGGCCCGGAACCTCGACACTGCCGGGGGCAGCGATGCGGCTCAGATCATTGCGCAACAGATCAACGATCATCAGATTTTCCGCACGCGATTTTTCATCGCCCCGCAAAAAAGCCGCCCGGCGGCGATCGTCCTCCAGATCAAGGCCCCGGGCCAATGTTCCCTTCATCGGACGGGTTTCCAAAATGCCCTTGTGACGCTTCACAAAAAGCTCGGGCGAGCGCGAGAGAATCTGCCGCTTACCATCATGAACATAAGCGCCATAGGCCACGGGCTGGGCCTTGCGCAATTGCTGATAAAGGCTCAGCGGATCGCCTGCCAGCTCCAGATCCAGCCTCATGCTGTAATTGATCTGGTAAAGTTCGCCCGCATCAAGGCCCATGCGAATACGGGCAAAGGCCGCTTCATAATCCTTTATCGTCTCAGATAATCGAGGATGGGATAAAACAGCGCGCCGCGTAGTGCCGGAATGAGCCTGAGCAAAAAGATCGTCCAGATCTGGGGGCGAAAGATCAAGGGGCGCAGGAAATACCCCCAGCCAGATCAGCGGTTCTTGCGGATCAAAGCGCTGGGCTTTGCGGATTTTCGGCTCAAAAGCGGCCGCCGCCTCATAGGCGATCCAGCCCGCCAGCCAATGACCTGCGGCGAGCGCGGCCTCGGCCTGCCGCAAAACCGGCCAAACCGCATCCACATCCCGGGCACATAAAAGGGCAATGGGCTGGCTAAAAAGCCGCGCCCCCATGGCCGGGGTGTCTATCGCCTGATTCTCTCCACCCATTTCGGGCGCGCCTTCGTCCATTGCGCGATCAAAAAGGGCAAAGGGCGGCTGGCGCAACAGCATGATATCCGGCTCCTCATGGCTTTTGACCGCAAGCACGGCCCGATCTTAGCCAAAAACTGGAAAGCATGCGGTTTAGCGGCAAATGATCAGCCCATCAACAGCGCCGTATAAAGCCCGCCCAGGGCTGCGACGATCAATGTCAGCAAGGTGATGATGGTGCCCCACATGCGGCCAAAGCTTGCACCCGCCGACCGGGAAAACCCCCAAGCATGAAGAATACGGCCCAGGACCAGCGCAATCGCCACCCCCATGACCAGAAATGTGGGGGCGCGGGCGGCTTCCAATGCCCCCAAAATCACGAGACCCAAAGGCGCATATTCAGAGAAATTGGCAACCACGCGCATCCGGTGATTTAACTGCGCTTCGATCTCGGGCGAGGCGCCACCCGATTGATCCGCCTTGATTTTGAGCAAACGCGCCTGAATATTTCTGACAACCAGAATCAGAAATAAACTAACCAGTAAAGACGCCGCCAAGAGGGTGATCGGCAAAGACATAAGAATATTTCCTGACAAGATGTGATGCTTTTCGCTATCCGAAGACGCAGCATTTCAGCTCTGCCCGGAAAAGAAAAGCTTCATGAAAAGGGAGGGGGCAGCGGAGAGAAAACCATCCAAGGGGCCGAGCCTTTCCGGCGCACAGGAACATGGGGGGCACTTTCGTTTAAACGAGACTGTGAAATTTTTTCGTTTAAAAAGGGTTGTTCTGCCCGGAACGATGAACTTTAATCCATCCGGTTGCGGGCTCGCAAAGCGACGCCGACGGCATCATGCGCTTTAGCCGCGCAATAGTTGCTCCAGATGCCGACGACAATCAGATCAATTCCGTTCTGCAACAGACTTGTTCACAAACTCGCTTAGGAATTTCTGAAAGGGGATGTCCGCCATGTTAAAGGCATTGAACAAAAAAGCGGCAGTTGTTTCTCTGGTCAGTGCAATCGCCTTCGGAAGCCTTGCAGCCATAGCAGGGGGACTCCTTATCGGAGATCTTTCACTGTGGCAGACAGGCATTCTGGCGTTAATCGTCGGGCTTATTGTTGGCGCGATTTATCCGCTGCTTGATAAGAGATTGTAACCGCTTATGAGCACGGCTTTAGAGGCGCGACAGATATAATATCGATGCGGGCTTTGCCCCCTTCTGAGTTCGGAGGTTCGCCACAGATGAAGGCAAAATGGATCGATATTGGAGCGCTTGTGCTATGGAGTGCCGGATTTCTCCTTCTACTGAGCATTTTGCACACTAAAGGATATAATAATATCCTGATATTTCTTATATTTACTCTTTTAATATCTTTTGTAACAAAATATCTTTATATTATTTATTCGAACGACGATAAATTTAATGAATCTACAAAAAATATTACGATCCCGAATTATGCCGGATGGAGTTATTTTCTGCTTCCACTCTGCTCTATTCTTGGATCAGCATATTATATAGCCTTTGTTGGTCCGTTTGAGGATGTAAATTGGATCGTCATCGTATCGGCCGTATGGGTGGGAATGGCAGCCGCAAATGTCGTTTCTTGGCTAAGATGACAAAAGCCCCGAGACCTTCCCGGCCCCAATCAAACTCGCTTCAATCCTGCTATGGCTTTGATTTTATGAGTCTACGCCCTAGAGAGATTTCGAGCGGAGTGGAATCACGACGCGGCTAGGAAATCGCGGTAAAACAGATATTTAGAGCATTTGATCCGATCCCCTTTGATCGGAAAATGCTCTAGTGTGGCTGAGCACGGGGCAGTGAGATCGTCACCTCGGTGCCTTCGCCGGGCGTTGATACAATCGCCAGACGGCCCTGCATCAAAGAGGTGAGATTTTGCACGATCGGCAAACCAAGCCCCACCCCATCATGCTGGCGGGTATAGGAATTATCGGCCCGTCCAAAGGGCTGCATGGCCCGCGCGATTTCATCTTCCGCCATCCCGATGCCGCTATCCTTGATCGAAAAGCTGCAAAAATCGGGGCTTTCTGCGTGGATGCTAAAAACAAGGCTGCCGCCTTCGGGCGTAAATTTTATGGCATTGGCCATAAGATTGATCATGATCTGTCGGGTCCGCAAAAAATCGGCATGCACCTCAGACTCATCCGGGATCGGAGCGATATGCAACTGCAATCTTCGCTCATCGATTTTAGGCTGCAAAAGCCGGATCACCTGATCGAAAGCCGACCATAGATCAAAATCTTCGGGCTTCAGATCAACCGCCCCGATCTCGATCCGCGACATATCCAGAAGATCATTGACGATCTGCAAAAGATGCTGCCCGGCGGCCTGGATATTTTCGGCATAATCGATGATCTTTGCGGGTTGGAAAGAACGATCCTTCTGATCGATGATCAATCCTGAAAAACCAATCACCACATTGAGCGGCGTTCTGAGTTCATGGCTCATATTGGCAAGGAAATCGGTTTTCGCGCGATTGGCAAGCTCGGCTGTCAGCATGCTCTGTTCGAGGGCTTTGCGCTGTTCTTTCTCAGGCGTGATATCCCGTCCCACAGTGACGATGAAATCTTCGTTCAGATAGCGGATTTTCGTGGCATTCAAAGATGTTGTATAGCTGCGCCCTGCACTATCGCAGGCGATCGCTTCAAAGGATTGCACCACACCATGGCGTTCAAGCTCGGACAAGAGGTGCAGTTTTTGATCCGGTTCCTTCCAGATGCCCAGCGCGATGCCCGAGCGGCCGATCACATCGCTTCTTTCCCATTTGAAAAATTCGGTAAAAGCCTTGTTCACCCAATAATAGGTGCCATCCGACAAGCGCGATATGGCCACCACATCGGGCGAAATTTCCAGAATTCTGGTAAACAGCTTTTCCGTTTCGCTGCTTTGATAAACTTGGCGTTTTGTTTCGGTGATATCGAAAAAAGACGAGACGATCGCCGCCCGCCCATGCCAGCGAATGGTGCCAAAACGGCAGCTCACCCAAACGGATTTTCCATCCGCAGCGATCAACCGAAAATCGAACAGATCGCCAAATGTGCCTTTCTGCACCGCTTGGGCATAGCGATCCCGCACGATGTCCTGATCATCGGGATGCACGAAATTGGCAATATCCTTGATGCTTCCAATCTTACGATAATCATCAAGCCCCAATATTTCCGCCATTTTCTGGTTGATGTATAAAACCCGATCATGGCGATGCACGATGATCCCCTGCAAAGCCTGCTGGGTGATATGGCGGAAATGATCCTCCTCGCTGATAAAGGGGCTCACATCCTGCACGGAAACGAAATAATGGGTTACCCCCTCATCATCATCAAGGGCAATGATATGGCCGCGAAACCGGGGTGCCTTGCCAATCGGGCTTTGCCCATGAAAGGCGATCTGAACCTTATTGACCCGGGTTCTGATCAGGGTGCGGAAATTGGCCCACCAGGATGGCTGATCTTCCGGCGAGATGAGATCACAAAATTGCATCGTCTCATTCGCATTGACCGTCCCATAAAAATTCGCCGTGGCCTGCTCATTCATCCATAAAATGCGGCCATCTTCGGCAAGATTGATGATGATCACCGACGGGCACAGCAATTGAGCCGCCGCACAGATCTTCTGGCAAAACATCTGATCGGATGATGATTGCAGATCGGGATGCGTATATTCCCCCAGATTATAAGAAAACATCGCCAGCTCTGGGTTGCATCATATTATGACCTTAGGGCTTATGCTGTATCAGTAAGTGCTTATGCCGAGCTTATAAAAACATATTATTACCCGGATATATTAAATATGTCTAAAATTTTCGTGAGATGGCAGGTCGCCTTTAATCGCAGATGTCATATTCAACTGCATCATATGACATCGCACTATTCGCGCTCGTCGGGCTTGATCCATAAAGGCTTTTTCATATCGGGAATAGACATCCGCCAATTGCCAAGAAAGTTCTTCTCCAGAACAACGGAAGCTCCGGTCAGATCGGTGTTGGGAGGTGTTGGCCCATCCGAGCGCGCAAATATCCACCCTTCGGCGATCTGCAGCTTGAAATCCCCCCTTTTGTTCATGTTGAAAGCGGTGATCGTCGTTTCCAGGGGCAGTTCCAGATCATCGACCGTTATTTCACGCACGATCATCTTGCGCCGATTATTTCCGGCCATGGCCTGAGACGGAGCCGCTTTCGCAGCATGCTGCGACCGCACCCCATCTTGCTCGATGCTTTGCGCTGGCTTCGTGTTTTTGGCTGGAGACGACGCCAAGCCCCCGCTGATTTTCCCATTGGGGGTTTTCCCTTCAGCGGCATTTCCATCTACGACTTTCCCATGGGCAAAGGATTCAGCCCTTGGAGAGTCAGCTTTTTGGGCCATTCTTTCCTGGCTATAATGATGATAAGCCGCATCAAAACAGGCAAGTTTCTTATCGTTGTTATCAAGACTGCCGCAATAAATGATCGTATCTACAGGATCCATGTCTTCTTGTGAAAAAGCATGTTGTGCATTGACAATAACAAGAAACGCAGCCATGGCCGCCCTTGATTTCATCATCTTAATTCTCTCTCTTTTGATAAATTATAATCAATTTATCGTCTTTTTTCACGACACTGACCGGAAGTATATTTTCTAAAGAAAATATTTTTGTCTCAATCGTATCGATCTTAAAGGAACCCGATATTTTAAGGTCTTTCATTGAGTCATCGGCAAGCTCGATTTTGCCATCATAATATCTGTTAAAATCTTTCACCATTTCTTCAAGGCTGGCATTATCATAGAATAATCGGCCATTTCTCCATGGGCTCACCGCACTGGCTTTGAGTTCCTGAATATCTCCCAAACCCGAAGAGGCAACCTTCACCTGCTGCCCATCGCTCAGCGTCACGGATTTTTTGCCTTCCCGTTCACCAAGAGAGGCCCCCATTGTCATGCCGGGGAGGGCATATGCATTCCTGTGATCAAGATTGGCGCTGATCTCGACCAAGCCTTCGGCAACAGCGATATCCACATGGTCTGATCGCTTCCGCACTTCAAATTCGGTTCCCAAAACCCGCACCGTGGCACTGCCGGATTCAACGAGGAAGGGCTTATTTCTCTGTGATGCCACCTTGAAATAGGCATCGCCCTCATCCATCTCGACCCGTCTTTGATCATCGGAAAAGAAAAGCGTCGCACGGGATTTTCCACCCAGCGTGATCACGCTCCCATCGGGGAGGTAAAAGGCTCTGATTTCCCCGATATCCGTTGCCAGAACCCGACCGTTGATTGCGGGGGAACCCGGCATCGTCTGCACGACAACCACGATGAACAAAACAGCAAACGCGGCGGCAGCCGCCATCAACGGTCCCGGTCCGGTCAATGTGCGAAAAAATCCCGCCACATAATGCGCCGCAAAAACCGGAAACAAAGTCTTGTCCCCACGCTTTTCCTCCACAATAGGGGTGGGCTCCAAATCAGAAAAATCATAGCGATCAAGGTCTTCAACACGCGCAAGCCCCCGAAGACCGGCATGAGTGGCCAGACTATCCGCAAGAGATTGCGATTGGGCAAAAGCGGAGGCATTCCCATCGTTTTCCGTCAGCCAGGATTCGAATTCCTGCTGCTCTCGAGGGCTCAGGGCGTCTTTCTCCCCGCGCAGCAGCCATCGAAGCGCTGCAACCTCATTCTCATTTTCCGCCCTATTCTCGTTAATCACGTAAACCGCCTTGTCCGTATGAACGCTGTCTGTAGCCTTTGGATGTCATGACAAACCATTTTTTCTCAATGCATTTTGGCATTTTTGCATCGAGCGCATGATGATCAGCCTGACCCCGGAAATCGACAATCCCGTCCGGCGGGCGATGTCACTGATGGAAATGCCCTCAACCCGGTTCAAAAGGAAGATCACGCGCTCCCTTTCCGGCAGAGACAAAACCACTTTAGCGAGGATTTCCATCTCCTCCTTGCTTCTTAAGACGCGTTCGGGTCGATTTGATCACATTTTTCGTATGTCCCATTGGCACTATAATGCCGCAAAAGCTTTTCCCGCCGTTTTTCACCACGGTGATGATCAATAATAATATTAATCGATGTCTTGTAAAGAAATGCGCGCATATTGCGAATTTGTGACGGTTGTTCGCATTGCGCAAGCTTTAAAAAAGCCTGCTGCACCACATCTTGCGGCGACGGTGGCCCCTCGCCATAACTTCGCAAAATGAATTTCACGATTTCCCCATGATAGCGCGCATAGGCCTGAGCAACAAAGCTCCTATGCTCCGCCTTATTCGCCCGCAAAAGATCGGGCTTATCGACAAACACCGTGCCGGTTTGAGCATAGTCTCCCATAGAGCCTCATACCCCACTATTTGATCTGGGCCAGCATGACTGCTGATGGTCATTCCCACAAGCAGATGCCTCTCCCGAATGAATGTCGTCTCCAGAAAAACCCAAATTCGGCAGACACCATCTTTTTTATGTGCAAACCGGCTATGCTCAGTCGTCTTACTACAAAAATAATAAAAAATCGACAGCTACCAAAAATTCAAAAACGTAAACCTTTGGGAAGTTGAAGATGATACCAAGAATATACAGGTCGTTGATGTCCTGTACCCTTCCCCTGTTGGCAATGTCTGCAGGCGCATCTTTTGCACAGGCCAATGAAAAATCTTCGGATTTCCAAATTCCAACTCAATCACTGAGCGCTGCTCTGGATGAATTCTCGCGTCAGGCGGATATGGATGTTCTGATGCCTGCTGATGTTCTGGAAGGCCAGATCGCCAAGTCTGTCAAAGGCAGCATGAGCGCCCGCGAGGCCCTGATCCAATTACTGCAAGGCTCGGGGCTGGATTTTGAAATCGATCAATATGGGACGGTCATCATCAGATCCCGAACGGCAGAAAGCGCCTGGCTCAATAATTTCTCGGATGGCGTGATGACCGTCAATAACGTGCAGGAAAGCCAGCGTGTCCAAACCGCACAAGCCTCGCAGCCGCAGGCCTCTTCCGGGGTGCAGCAGTCAGCGTCCATACCGCTCGATGAAATCATCGTTACCGGTTCGCGCATTGCCCGCGCCGGATTTGATACCGTTCAACCCGCCGTCACGATGAATGCGGAGTTCATGCAAGATCGCGGTTATGTGGATTTGATCACGGCCTTCGACGAAAATCCGGCTTTTGGCGCCAGCCAGAATGATGCAGGCGAAGGCGGTGCCGAATTGATCGGCGTGAATTTCGCCAATGTTTTCGGGATTGGCTCATCACGGACCCTCACCGTAATCAATGGCCGCCGAGTGGTGTCGTCCAATACCCCCACGACCTCTGTGGGCTCGGGCCTGGGCGGGGTATCCCCCGGTTTACAGGTGGATCTGAATACCATCCCGACCCTGCTGGTGGAACGCGCTGAAACCATTTTCACCGGCGGTGCGCCGATCTATGGTACCGATGCCATTGGCGGCACCGTCAATCTGATCTTGAAAAAGGATTTTGAAGGTCTGGTCGCGGATGCCCAATATGGTATTGATCAGCGGGGCGATGCGGAAGAATTCACGGTTCGGGGCCTATGGGGCGTCAATTCCGAAAATGGCAAGGGCAATATTACCGTCAGCCTTGAATATACGACAAAGCCGGGATTAGAGCCCCGGGATAGCGCCTTTGCGGCCAATGCCTATGGATTTTGCGACAATCCAAACAGCACCGGCCCCAATGACGGGGTTCCCGACCGCCGCCTTTGTCAGGATGGGTTCAACCGTTTTGTCAATCCCAACACGGCCCTGCCCCTGCTGCTGCTCGACAATAACGGGCAACCAAATGCCTCAAGGCTGTTTGATGAGGATGGCAATGTCGTCAGCACCTTTGTGACCGATGGCTTCAACAGCCCTAATCTGCTTAGAAACGCCAATGGGGCCCCGCTCATTTTCGATACGATGGGCAATCTCATTACCTTCGATCAGGCCAATCTGGGATCGGATATCGGTTCGCAGGGTTCGACCAGCACGATCGGTGCCAATGGCTTTACCAACCCCATCGTGACCGATCTGGCGGCTTTCAATCCCATTCTGACCCCAAAAGACCGCTGGAATTTATTTGCGACCGGTCGCTATGAATTCATGGAAGATACGGAATGGTTTTTCGAAGGCCAGTTCTCACGGGTCGAGGCCAATAATGTTGTCACCCGGCCGCGCAATGTCACTGATGCCTTTGGGAATAATCAGCTTCGCCCCGGTATCGCAATCAATATCAATGACAATCCGTTCCTGACCGATCAGGCAAAGGCCATCCTGGCCCAGAATGGATCTTATGATCCCGATCTGGTTGACGCCAATGGCGATCCGGTTCCGCAATTCTTCAAGGTCAACAGATCAAATCTGGATGTGAACGGTGATCGTCCTACCGATTTCCGTGAACAGGATGTGTTCCGCTTCGTTTCCGGTTTTGAAGGCGGCCTTGAAGTCTTTGGCCGGGATTGGTCATGGGATGCCGCATTCATTTACGGTGAATCCAATGCCATCGGCACAGCCATCGGCATCGACGCTCAGCGCTTCAATTTTGCCCTGGATGCAGTCATCGATCCGGACACCGGCCTGCCAGCCTGTCGCGTTCAGGTCGAAGGCTTTGATCCGGGCTTCAATGCTCAGCCCGGCTCATCGCGCAATACTGCGGTCAATGAGTGTATTCCATTCAATCCTTTTGGATTTAATCCTCTGACCCCTGAACAGGAAGAATTTCTGCTTCAGCCCGAACGGCGGGTCACCGAAAACCGCCAATTGGTCTATGAGGTCAATCTGGGTGGCGATCTGCTCGATCTCCCGGCGGGTCCTCTTGCCGTCTATATGGGTGCAGCGCATCGGCGCGAGCGCGGCAGCTTTGAAGGGGATCGCACCTCGCGCAACGCGCTGACAGAAAGCAGCCCGATTTTCGATGTCGAGGGCAAGTTCAATACCACGGAACTTTATGCCGAAGGTCTGATCCCCATCATTCAGGATGGCGTGGGGCTGCCATGGGAAATGAACTTCATCCGCAGTCTTGAGCTTGAAGGTGCCGTGCGCCTTGTTGATAATAATCTCACCGGCAATGACGTGACATGGACAATGGGCGGGCGTTTAGTGCCTGATCTGCCCTTTTTGGGCACAGGCCTGATGCTCCGGGGGAATTTCACCCAATCCATTCGCGCTCCTTCAGTGGCAGAGCTGTTCCTGCCCCGTCAGGAAGTGCGGACGCTGGCATCGGACCCTTGCGACAGAGACAACATCACCGGTGGCCCCAATCCGGCAACACGGCAGGCCAATTGTCAGGCTGCTGCACCGGGTGGCTTCAATCTGGCTGAATTCGATGCCCTGATCGAAGATCAGCGCCAGCTCGCGATCAGCGGCGGCAATCCTAATCTTCGCCCTGAGAAAAGCGACTCCTGGACTGTTGGTGGTATCCTCACGCCCGGCTTTCTGCCCGGATTGGAGCTCAGCATCGATTGGACCAACATCACGGTGAATGACGCCATCGAGGTGCTGGATGCCACATCGATCCTGAATGCCTGTTTTGACTCCGCCAATTTCCCCGGGGCTGCCGCCTGCGACAGATTTGAAAGGGGCAGCGATTTCCAGATCTCGCGGCTTGAAACGGGGTTTGTGAATGCAGCCCAACTGCGTTTCTCGGGTCTGGTTTCCAATATTCGCTATCTGTTTGCGGCCAGTGATCTGCCCTTTCTGGACAATGCACCGGGTGAGTTCGAAATATTCGGGAACTTCTTTCACGTGAGCAAACTGGAACGCTCGATCGGTGCCGATGATCTGGACATCATGGCTGGCGAACAATTTAACGAGAAAGTCAAATACCAGCTTAATATGCGCTATAACAGCGGCCCCTTCATGCTGATGTGGCAGACCCGTCATCTGGGCGGTTTCCGGTTCGATGCGCAAGAATCCGAAGAATTCCGATCACCGGAAGAATCGAAGGTTCCTTCGATGCGCATTCACAATCTGACACTGGCCTATGATATCACCGAGAACATCACGGCGCGGGCAGTCATCAACAATGTTTTTGATAACCGCGATGGGCCCTTGCGCTTTGCTCAGGCCTTCAGCCGCGACATGACCTTCAGCGATGCCATTGGCCGCCGTGTTCTGCTGGGGCTCAATCTGGCCTTCTAAACCTCAAAATCACAGGGGCGGAGCCTTCGGGCTCCGCCTTGCTCATTCATCATCAGTTTGAACGGATCTTCAATGTCAGGTTATTTTCACCCATTATTTTCCCATCGTATTTTTCATGATCGTCTGCTGCGGATCGCTTTGCGGTCCTCTCATCTTGCCGCCTTTCTGGCTTTTGTGATCATGTTGTCGCTTGTGCCCGCAAACGCTTCGCGCGCCGAAGTTTCAGATCATGCCCTTCGCCCCTTAGCCAAAAGCCTGGAAGCTTTTGGCGGTCGCGATCGGCTGATGTCTGTCAAAGCCGTGCGGTTCGAGGAGAAAATGCTCAATTTCGAACCCTTCCAAGGCTTGGAATCCCGGGGCGCGCCACGGCATGTCTCCAGCGAGCACAGCCATGCCCGTTGGCATCCGGCCAGTGGCGATTTTCAGATCGAGCGATCCCTTGAAACCTATCAGCCCAAGCTGGAACGCCGCCGCTATCAGGTGATGCATCATGGGGGTCGCGGATTGCTTGTGGGTTCGGATGGCCATATCCCCCTATCCGACAAAACCGCCCTCACAGCCGCGCGGGCCAAGGCAGAACAAAAACAGTTCTGGATCACGAACCCGGGCCTGCTGATGGCTTATGCTTTCGATAGCGCGGTCCGGATCGATGATCGCATGTTTGGCGGGCGGCTTTATCCAACCTTTCAACTCGATCACGCCGATGCGAAATGGATCATCGTGATCAATCCGGATAATCATTTTCCCTGGCTCTTAGAAACTCAGGAAATCGATCCACAGCTTGGGATCGTCCACCATACCTATCGCATGGGGGCCTGGACGACTGTGGATGGGGCTGTTTTTCCCCGCAAGCTGGGGCAATATCTGATCCCGGCGGCGCGGGAAGCATCGACCCGCCATGATGAATTTATCATTCGCCGCGTCCTGCGTCAGGATTTTCAGATCTGGACCGATGAAGGCGATGCGCCGCCGCCCATCGGCTCGCCGGATATTCCCGTGAAGGATTTGGTCAAACTCGCCGAGCCAGACCATGCCCATCGCGGAACCGAGCAGGCACATTTTTTTCTGCGGCAGGCCAATCGGGCGGAACCCATTGACGATGACCGTTCAAAGATCACTCTGGTCGAACAGGCCACTGGCGTTTTCAGGGTTGCGGGCACACGCTATCACAGCCTGCTCGTGGTTGGCCCGGCATCTCTTGCGCTTGTCAATGCACCCGTAAATGCTGAACGGACACAAAGCCTGATTGATGAAGCGGCCGCAAGATGGCCCGATAAACCGATCAGGCATCTGATCCTGAGCCATCATCATGCAACCGATACCGGCGGCCTGCGCCCACTGATCAAATCGGGTGTGCAGGTCATGCTGCCCAAGGCCGATCTGCCGTTTTTCCAGGAGATTTTCGGACAGTTGACGGAAACGCCGAATATCGTCACCGTTTGGCAGAAGGGGCGGCTCCCGGGATTTGGTCGCGAGCTGTTTGTTTATGATGTGCCCAATGCCACCGTTTATGATTTGCTGATCACCCATATCCCGGATGCGAAAATCGTCTTCTCTCCCCTGCTCTATCAACCGGGTTCTGAAGATCAGGATTTCCAATCTGTGCGCACATTGCTTGGCGCGATCGATTTTTACGGGCCGGAAACAGAGCTTTTGGTGACCGGCCGGGGCACGGGCAGCGTCTCCATAGATGATGTCCGCGCATCGGTGGATCGCAGCCAATAGATCACAATCCGCCCTTCACCCTCATCATTCGCCTGCCATAGTCTATAAGGAGAACGAATATGACAAAAGAGTCTGACAAGCGCGACCGAACACATATAAGCACCGATAAGGCCGAACCCCAAACCCATGGCGTCTGGTCGCGCCGTCGCCTGCTTGCCGCCGGTGCGGTTGCCCCGGTCATTTTCACCACAACGGCCTGTGCCCAATCAAACCCATCCTGCGCTGAAAGCGCCATTCCCGAAGTCGCACCGCCCCGCGTTGCCATTGCCGGGTCTTCCAAATATTTCCCCGTCAGGCGCGTTCATTGCATCGGATTCAATTATCGGGAACATAATCTGGAAATGGGGCGGGGTGCGGAATCCCATGAACTTTCCATTTTCAACAAGCCCAATGATGCCTTGGTCCCGGATGGCGGCAGCGTTGCCTATCCCCTTGCCACGGCGCAATTTGAACATGAGATCGAGCTTGTCATCGCCATTGGCAAGCGCGGTGTGCGCATTCCCCGCGATGAAGCGCTGGATCATGTCTTTGGCTATGCGGTGGGGATGGAGTTAACCCGTCGGGATCTGCAAGCTGCGGCCAAGCAGGTTGGCAATCCATGGGTAACCGGTAAGGCTTTCGACCAATCCGCACCGATCAGCGCTATCTATCCCGCCTGTGATATCGGGCATCCCGATAGCGGGCGGATCTATCTCACCGTGAATGGGGATATCCGCCATGACTCCGATATTTCCAATCTGATCTATGGCGTACCTGCGATTATCTCGCGGGTATCTGAGCTGTTCATCCTGGAGCCGGGTGATCTCATTTATACTGGAACACCCGAAGGCGTTGGCCGACTGCTCCCGGGCGACACAGTTTATGGAGCCATTGATGGAATTGGGTCCTTGACGATTACGATTACGGACCCTGTCTGACATTTTGAGAAACATTCGTACCCCCCCATATGGGAAACACAGAAGTTCTTGTTAAACCACGTCAAAGGAGAGAAGACATGCTAAAGACCTTGCTCATGTCGGCAACATTGGCCGCCGGTCTTGTGCCCGGGATGGCATCAGCCCAAGGCCTGGAGCCGCGCGTTCCTGTCGAAATCCGTGAATGGCTTTCGCCCTATTACCAGGAAGGCGAACGGATTCGCGATCCCTTTGCACAATCCTCCCGGGCCATCTGGTTTGTCGGCCAGAAGGAAAGCTTTCTCGGACGGCTCAATCCTGAATCCGGTGAATGGTGGAAGCTCGATCTTGAAGATCGCCCAGGGCCGCATAATGTGATCGTGGATGCTGAGGGGATCGCATGGATTGCTGGCAATCAGAAAGGCTATATCGGGCGCTATGATCCCAAAACCGAGGAACTGGAACGCATCCAACTGCGGGAAGATGCCAAAGATCCCCACACCTTGATTTTCGATAAGGACGAAAACCGGATCTGGTTTTCCATCCAGCATTCCAACATGGTGGGTTCGATGGATATCGCAACCCGCGAACTGCGCTACACAAAGCCCTATTCGGTCGAAGCATCCCGCCCCTATGGTATTGAAGAAGCGCCTGATGGCAAGCTGTGGATTGCCCATTTCGGGACCAATATGATCTCGGAAGTCGATCCCGAAACGATGGCGGTCACCGAATATAAAATGCCGGCGGAAGATGCCCGGCCCCGGCGCATCACGGTTTTGAGCAATGGCGATGTCTATTATGGCGATTTTGCCCGCAGCACCTTGGGTCTTGTGCGTTCGGGTGAAGGCTTTGTGAAGGAATGGGCCTTCCCCAAGGGCGATATCGAGGCTGAGCCTTATCTGGTACTATCGGATTCCAATGATATTGTCTGGTCGACAGTTCATGATAGCAAAACCAATTTCTTTGTCGGCTTCGATCCGCGTGTTGAAGCGTTCGTTTCTATTTCACCCGTGAAATCCGCGCCCAAAGGCCAGGGCCATATTCGTCACGGGCATTATCATGAAGAAACGGGCTCGATCTGGTTTGGCTCGGATTCCGGCACGATCGGACAAGCCGTGGTGGACAAGTAACCCATGCCCCATAAGTCATATCGATGGCTGGCGATTCCGGTGCTTTGCGCCGGGATCGCATTGATTGTGATCCCGCGATGGCCATCCATGGCCTATTCCGATGGCCCACCCTGGTATTCCGTGCAGGAAAGAGACGGATGCGCCAGTTGCCATTGGGGCCGTGACGTGGTGCGAAATTCCGTCGCCATCAAGCTTCAGGGCCTGCCGGATACTGTGATGCCCGGCATGTCATATGATCTGCAATTTTCCTTCAATGAAGGCGATCCGAACCATCTCGGTTTTCTCGCAGGCGTCATGGCCGATAAAAAACCGGTCGGCCTCATGAAAACCGATTGGGCCAATATTCACACCAATCAATCGAGCGCCCGCTCGGGCAGCCCCGATTTCAGCCAATCAAACCATCATCCCGGCCAATGGACACTGACATGGACCGCGCCGGACACTTTGAGCCAGATCAAGCCATTGGAACTGATCATCTGGGTCAATCAGGCGGATGGTGGCGGCTCGCAGATGGGCGATATCATCCATCAAAAGACGATCACCCTTAAAACCCAATAAAATCACTAAAAAACCGGTGTTCGCCGCATCAAGCAAAAAAACAGGATGACCTGAAGGGGAGACAACATGAGCGCAATCATCATATTGCTGGCGGGCATCGCCGCCTTCATTGCAGGCTATGCCATCTATTCGCGTTTCATTGCCAAAAGGATTTTCGAGCTCGACCCGGATTTTGAAACGCCGGCTCATAGCATGGAAGATGGGATCGATTATGTTCCCACCAATAAATATGTCTTATGGGGTCATCATTTCACCTCGATTGCCGGGGCGGCCCCCATTGTGGGTCCGGCCATCGCGGTGATCTGGGGCTGGTTGCCGGCCTTTTTATGGGTCATTTTCGGCACCATCTTTTTTGCCGGTGTTCATGATGCAGGAGCGATATGGGCGAGCGTACGCAACCGGGCGCGCTCGGTGGGGGCGCTCAGCGGCGATCTGGTCGGCAGCAGCGCCCGATCCTTGTTCATGATTGTGATCTTTCTGCTTTTATTGATGATCAATGCGGTTTTCGCCGTCCTGATCGCTCAGCTCTTCACCGATTTTCCCGAAAGCGTCTTTCCTTCCGTCGCCGCGATCATTGTCGCTTTAGCGCTTGGGCAGCTCATTCATCGCGGACGGATCGGGCTGCCCACGCTTTCGATTGTTGGGGTGATTTTGCTTTATCTTTCGGTTTATGCGGGCAGCGTGATGCCGCTGGAGCTTCCCGGTCCGATCATGGGGCTATCGACCAATGCGCAATGGATTCTGCTTTTATTCGCCTATGCCGCGATTGCCTCGATCCTGCCCGTCTGGGTGTTGTTACAGCCCCGGGATTATATCAATGGCCTGCAGCTTTTCGTTGGCCTTGGGCTGGTTTATCTCTCCATTCTCATTGTCAATCCAACCATTGTCGCCCCCGCCATCAATGATGCCGTTCCTCCGGGCACACCCCCTTTGCTGCCGCTTCTTTTCGTGACGATTGCCTGCGGGGCCATCTCCGGGTTTCACGGCCTCGTTTCATCGGGCACCACCTCAAAGCAGATCCGTTCGGAAAGCGATATCCGCTTTGTTGGCTATTTCGGGTCCATCGGGGAAGGCTCTTTGGCCTTGGCAACGATCCTTGTCACCACGGCAGGGATTGCCAGCCTTGGCGAATGGCGCACCCTTTATTCCAGCTTTGGCTCTGGCGGGCTGGAAGCCTTCGTCCTTGGGGGCGGCGCCCTCGTCTCGCAGGGCATCGGCCTTTCGGCAACGGCCAGCGCGACCCTGCTGGCGGTGATGGCGGTTTTATTTGCCGCCACAACGATGGATACCGGCCTGCGTCTGCAGCGTTATATCGTGCAGGAATGGGGGCAGATGTATCATCTGAAAATTCTCACCGGAAACAGTTCAGCAACGCTGGTATCGGTAGGTGCCTGCCTGCTTCTTGCTTTTGGGGTTGGGGGCAGCGACGGATCTGGCGGCATGACCATCTGGCCTTTATTCGGTACCACAAATCAGCTTTTGGGTGCCCTGACATTCCTGATCATAACCCTGCTTGTCGCGCGTAAGGGAAATGCCCTGATCTATACGGGATTGCCCATGCTCTTCCTGCTGATCGTCTCCCTGACGGCGCTGGTGGTTCAAATGGCCGATTTCTACAAATCAGAACAATGGTTCCTGCTGGGATTGGATATTATCGTGCTGGTGGCCGCCATCTGGGTCACACTTGTTACCTCTGCGGCCATTTCGCGTCAGATCAAGGCCAATCGCAAAGCGGCTGCGGACTAAGCCGCCTCGGCTTAAGACTTGGCATAACGAAAGACTAAAAGGAGGGACGATGGCAGACATCATGAAGCGGCTTCATCATGCCCATGACATGGTTTCAGCCTGGCTCGATCAATATTATAATGCGCCCTATCGCAGCGCGGTGGGGCGCGAAGCCCGATCGCACCGGGATATCATCATGACCACGGTTTTTCTGGAAAGCCTGGGCCTGCCAAATCCGGCACATTATTATACGCTGGAACTGATGCCCCTGATGATACAGGATTTTCATGATTGGCATCGCCGCATGGGGATGGACCATTCGCCCTTCGATCATATCCGGTGCTGTTGATGGCCCTGCCCGATTGGATCTGCAAATTTCTTTTTGTCGGGGGCAAGGGCGGGGTCGGAAAAACCACCGTCGCAGCCGCCTTGGCCATGATGCTGGCCAAAGCCGGGCGACAGGTGCTGATCGTGTCAACCGACCCGGCCCATTCCTTAGGCGATATCTTTGAAACCGCCATCGGGGCCGGACGGCTCACCCTGTTACCCGGCCTTGATGGGATCGAAATCGATTCCGATGCCGAAGCCGATCATTATATCGAACAGGTGAAACGCAATGCCGCCAAAAGCCTTGCCGGGCCTTTGATGGGAGAAGTGACACGGCAGATCGAACTCGCCCGCCATGCGCCGGGGGCAACGGAAGCGGCGCTGGTTGAACGCACGGCGCGGATTTTGACCGAAGATGCCGTGGATTATGATCATGTGGTTTTCGATACGGCCCCCACCGGCCATGCCATGCGCCTGATCACCCTGCCCGAATTGCTCGGGCGATGGACCGAAACCCTGCTGGGTCATCATGAAAAAATGCAGGATATGGAACGGGTCTATGATTTTCTCGGCGGCAAGCATTCCACCGGGCACCGCGATAAGGCCGCCAACAAACCCAATGCGCCCGAAAAGACCCAGCAGCGGCAGATCACCGCCGATATCCTGCGCGCCCGTCGCGATCTTTATCGGGCGGCGGCCAAGATCATCACCGATCCCGCCCGCGCCGCCTTTGTTGCCGTTGCCACCCCGGAAAAGCTCCCGGTTCTGGAGGTCGAGCGCATCCTCGCTTTTCTGAAAGAACAGCGCATGAAACCGGGCCTGCTGGTCATGAACAAGATTTTGCCCGATCATCTGTCAGACCGCTTTCTGATCGAACGCAAAAGCATGGAAGCAGGCTATATCGAGCGGCTCAAGCGCGCATCCGCATGTGCCCAATGCTTCATTCCCCTGCAGGAAAAAGAAGCCATCGGCATCCAGCGCATTTCCGATATCATCCCTTATCTACAAAGCTGAACCCTCTATGATTTATGATGATCACCCGCAAGAAAACCCCACTCGAAACAAGGAGAGACGATATGTCAAAAACATCCAGGACACGGCCTGATTTTTCCCGCAGAGAGATACTGGGAGGCAGCCTTGCTTTGGGGGGCGGTCTGACAGCCATCGGGGCCGGAGTTGGGGCCGGGCTCGGCGCAGGTCTTGGCATGGGGATCGGCGCGGGCGGATCTGGCAGCGCGGGCCTTGCTTCCTTTGGCTGCTGCGGGGCGGCATCAGCACAGGAAGCCGCCCATCCCGAGCGCGAGATCGTCGAGATCGCCCGGGGCCTCTGGCGAACCCGCCAAAACAGGCATCATGGGCTCGTGATCGAAGGGCAAAAGGGCCTCTTGGTGTTTGATAGCATCGATCAGGGATTTGCAGGCTGGCTGAAATCACAGCTCGGCCAGATGAGCGACAAGCCGATCAGCCATGTCGTCTATAGTCATAATCATGCCGATCATGTTTCGGGCGGAGAAATGCTGGAAGCCGATGGCGTGCGCTATATCTCCCACGAACTGGCGCGCGACAGTCAGGTGCGCTCGCGGCTCAAAACCCGCTATGCCGATACGACCTTTCATGAAGGGCTGGAGATCGATCTGGGCGACCGGCGGGTGGAACTGCGCTATCATGGCCCCAATGATGGCCGTGGATCGATCAGCCTCAGAGTGCCCGATCAGGCCCTGCTCAGCGTCGTGGATTGGGTGCTGGTGGATCGCATGCCCTTCATGGATCTGGCCCGCTATCAGATCGATGGCATGGTTCATAGCACCGAACAGGTGCTTGATATGGACTGGGAATTGATTGCCCCGGGCCATGCGGGCATGGGCGGAAAGGCAGAGGTGCGCAATTATCTCGCCTATATCACCCAATTGCGCGATTTATGCATGGAGCATGTGGTGGCGGGCACGCCGCCTGAAAAGGCCGCCGATCTGATCGCAGCGGATCTGGGCAAGGTAGACTCTTTTCGCGCGCTCAATCAGTTTGATGCCTGGGTGCGGATGAATGCCACGGGCGTGATGGATCAACTGGCGCGCGTGGAAGGCTTCATCGATCCCTTCCCCCCTGTGGGCGGTACATTGGATTGAGAAAGCCTGAAAATCCGGCTCATGAGCCGGATTTTGAGATTGGTGCCCCCGGTCGGACTCGAACCGACACTCCCTTGCGAGAACCAGATTTTGAGTCTGGCGCGTCTACCAGTTCCGCCACAGGGGCTCTGTGTGGTCTGCCTTCAGGTCGGCGCATATTAGGGGGAAATGATCTCACGTCAAGCCCGACCTGTGCAACAGGGGCGCTTTGTCGGTTATTTTCTGCGCGCCATACCTTCTGACAAGGCGCCGCATTGCTTTTCAGGTGGCAATCTGCCAGATCAAATGGGTATTCATGCCACCCTCATGGCCATTGTGCTCTGGATGATCTGATTATGCTTTCGCGGCTTTATCGCTGGACATTGGAGAAAGCCCGCCATCGCCATGCCGAGCGCTGGCTGGGGCTTGTGTCTTTTCTCGAAAGCTCGATCTTTCCCATTCCCCCCGATGTGATGCTGCTGCCGATGACCTTGGCGGATCGTCAGAAAGCCTTTCGTTTTGCGCTTATTTGCACCCTTAGCTCGGTTTTGGGGGGGCTGGCGGGCTATGGCATCGGTTATTATCTATGGGATTTGGTCGGCGCGCCGCTGATCGCTTTTTATGGCTATGAGGCCCAATTCCAGATCTTTCAGGAGCGCTTCAAGGATCATGGTTTCTGGCTGGTTTTCCTGTTTGGACTGAGCTTTTTCCCCTTCAAGGTCATCACCCTTGCCAGCGGCGTGGTGGCGATGAACCCTGTGGCCTTTTTGCTGGCGGCCTTGCTTTCCCGCGCCCCGCGCTTTTATATCGAAGCGGCGCTTTTGTGGAAATATGGGGCCCCCATCGAAGCCTTCATCGAAAAGCGTCTGAGCCTTCTGGCCAGCCTATTTGCGCTTTTGCTGGCGGGCGGCTTCATTGCGATCCGCTATCTGTGATCCCACCCTTTTGGCAGATTGAAACGGAAGCCTAAATGACACGCACCCAAAAGCTGGATCAGTTGATCAACAGCGGCCCGCAGATCCTGCTGCCCAGCCTTCTTGCCCTTGCCAGTGCGATCATTTTGGGCGCTGCGCATTTTTTTGAATATCTGGGCTATGCCCCCTGCACCTTATGCCAGTGGCAGCGCATTCCTTATTATCTGGCCCTGTTGCTGCCCTTGCTGATCTTTGTGCCCGGGCGCAGGGGGCTGGATCTGGCGCTGTTTTGCGGGATGGTTTTGTTTCTTGCCACGGCTTTCGTCGGCGGCTTTCATGGCGGGGTAGAGCAGGGTTTCTGGGCGGGGCCATCCACCTGTTCGGGCGCAAGCCTGCCCACCGATCCGGCGGCGGCTTTAGAGCAGATCATGAAAGCCAAGCTGGTGCGCTGCGACGATATTTCATGGTCCTTTCTGGGGCTTTCAATGGCAGTATGGAACATGCTGATCGCCCTGGGGCTGGCCGGTTTTTCAGGCTATGCTCTTTATCGGCGGCACATCATCCAGAAAGGGCAAAGCCATGGCTGATCCCACGAAATCCATAAAATCACCCGGCATCGTGCCGTCCGCGAAAAGCGCCGCACTCACGAAAAGGGTGCCACCACGCCCCTTGCCCGGGGATCGCCAGCCCGGGGAAAGCATTGATGAAATGATCCGCGTCGATCATGCCGGGGAATATGGGGCTGCCCGCATCTATGCCGGCCAGCTTGCGGTTCTGGGCCATGGGCATCGGCTCAGCCCCCTGATCCGGCATATGGCCAAGCAGGAAGCACGGCATTTGCAGCGCTTTGATGAATTGCTGATTGAACGCCGGGTGCGCCCGTCGCTTTTATCGCCCTTTTGGCATGTGGCGGGCTATGCTTTGGGGGCCGGAACCGCCCTTTTGGGTGAACGCGCCCTGATGGCCTGTACCGCCGCCGTTGAAGAGGTGATCGACGATCATTATGAAAGCCAGCGCCGCGCCTTGGGCGACAAAGAACCGGAACTGGCCGAGACCATCGCCGATTTTCAGAGCGAGGAAGCCGAACATCGCGAAACCGCCCTTGCCCATGGGGCCGAAGATACGCCCGGCTATGGGCTTTTGGCAGGGGCCATCAAAAGCGGCTGCCGTTTGGCGATTGCCATGGCCAGAAAGCTTTGATGATGCGCCGGGCCTTCCGCCCCATTTTCGGGGGCGTGATCAGGGCTCCAGTTCGCTATCCCAATACAGATAATCGCGCCAGCTATCATGCAGATAATTGGGCGGAAACCGGCGGCCATTTTCAATGAGCTGATGGCTATTGGGGCGGAAGGGTTTGATCATCGGATACATCCCCGCTTCCTGCGGCGTGCGCCCGCCTTTGGCCAGATTGCAGGGCGCACAGGCCGTGGTCACATTTTCCCATGTAGTGCGGCCACCATAGGCCCGGGGCACCACATGATCAAAGGTGAGATCAGACCCGATCGCACAATATTGGCAGCTAAAACGATCCCGTAAAAACAGATTGAATCGGGTAAAGGCGGGCCAGGTGGCGGGCTTTATATAGGTTCGTAAGGAAATGACCGAAGGCAGGCGGATTTCAGTGGTGGGCGAGCGCACCACCCGATCATATTCCGAAACAATATTCACCCGATCCAGAAAAACCGCTTTCAGGGCCGTTTGCCATCCCCATAAAGACAAAGGGAAATAGCTCAAGGGCCGAAAATCGGCATTCAAAACCAGAGCCGGGCAGCTTTCAGGCGAGGGGAGAGAGACTCCATCCAGCATCGCGTGATCTATCCTGCGAAGAGAACCGGATGACACCCGCCCTTCCCAATGAAAACCGGGCCGCCCAGTCTTTCGAGAGTGTTTTACAAGATACAGTGTTCTCTATTTATGACAACACTCCATATTGCCGCAGATCAAGCGGGATTTTGGCTTCAGGCTCAATCTTCAGGCCCAATCTTCAGGCCCAATCTTCAGGCCAGATGCTTTTTTAAAAATTCAACCGCCTTGCGCAGGCCATCGGGGGCAATGCTATGGGCGATATTCTGACTGATATGCCGTTCCACCGGAATTTTCGCAGCTTCCATGGCCCCAAAGGCTTCAAACATCAGCCACACCGGCACCACATCATCCGCCGCCCCATGCACCAGCAAAACCGGGGGTGGCGGCCCCATTTCCTCGATCAATCGGCCCGGGCTTGCAAGCGAGCCTGAAAAGCCGACAATCCCGGCCAAAGCCTGTTTCCGACGCAGCCCCACATGCAGGCTCATCATCGTGCCCTGGGAAAAGCCGACAAGTGCCAGCCTGTTTGCGGGGAGATCGAAACGATCGAGCTGCCGATCGATATAATGATCCAATATCGCTGCGGCCGCAGCCGTTCCCTCATCACGCTCGGCGCGGCTGATGGATGTGAGTGGAAACCACTGATAACCCTGTGGCGCCCCGGGACAGGGCTGGGGCGCATTGGGCGAGAGAAAATGCGCACCCGGCAAAATATTTTGAAAATGCGGTGCAAGACTGATCAGATCGGCACCATTCGAGCCATAGCCATGGGCGAAGATCACCAGACTATCGGGGGAGATCCCATGGGCGGGGGCAAGCTCGGGACCGGAAAGCATGGGGATGGTGGACATGATCAAAAAGGCTCCTTTGAAAACGGCAACACAGGCGGCTATGCTTGGGCGCGGCGGCCGATTTTTGGGCCGCCTTCCCATTATCATGCCCCCCATCTGCCCGCCCCAGCATGAAAAGGCAAGAACCGATGCCGCCTTTGTTGATCACCCGCTTTGCGCCCAGCCCCACCGGCCATCTGCATCTGGGCCATGCTTATTCAGCAATTCTGGTCCATGATACCGCCCGCGCCGCCGGGGGGCGGTTCATCCTGCGCCTTGAAGATATCGATCAAAGCCGCTGTCTCGCCCCTTATAGCGATGCCATCATTGATGATCTGCGCTGGTTGGGGCTGCATTGGGATGGGCCGGTGCGCCAGCAATCTCAGCATTTTGCTGATTATCAATCAGCCCTTGATCAATTGGCGAATAAGGGCCTGCTTTATCCCTGTTTTTGCACCCGCAAGGATATTGCCGCTGAAATCGCCCGCGCCCCTGCAGCCCCCCATGGCCCGGAAGGGGCGCTTTATCCCGGCATCTGCAAAGCCCTTTCGCGCGCCGAGGCCGAAAGCCGGATCGCATCGGGGGAAGCCTATGCCCTGCGCCTTGATAGCGAAGCTGCCATCAGGGCCAGCGGCGGGCCGGGTGCTCTGGCCTTTCAGGGTGAAAAGGGATGCCGCCATATCGCTTACCCCGAAGGGTTGGGGGATGTGGTGCTGGCGCGAAAGGATGTGCCCACCAGCTATCATCTGGCGGTAACGGTGGATGATGCCATCCAAAATATCAGCCATGTTATCCGGGGGGAGGATTTGCGCCACGCCACCCATCTGCATCGGCTGTTGCAGGCCCTGCTCGATCTGCCCACGCCCATCTATCAGACCCATGCCCTGCTGAAAGATGCAACGGGCAGGCGGCTGGCAAAACGCGACAAGGCCCAAACCCTGCAATCCCTGCGGCAGGAAGGCTGGACCCCCGATGATGTGCGCGCCGCCATCAAACGCCTGTCAGGCGGCTTTGCCCGTGGCTGAGCCAAAGCGTCAGGCCGCACTTCAGGCCGCAGCCTTTTGCGCCAGCAGAGCAGCGATTTCGCGCATGATGGCGGTGATCTTGAAATCCTTCGGGGTGAAAACCCGCGCCACCCCGGCAGCGATCAGGCGTTCGGCATCCTTGGGCGGGATAATCCCCCCCACCACCAAAGGCACATCGCCGATCCCGGCTTTGTTCATCTGCGCCAGAACTTCCTCGACCAGCACAGTGTGCGAGCCTGAAAGGATCGACAAGCCGATCACATGCACCCCTTCTTCCAAAGCGGCATTGACAATCCGCGCCGGGGTCAGCCTGATCCCTTCATAAACCACTTCAAAGCCGCAATCCCGCGCCGCCGTGGCGATCTGCTCGGCCCCATTGGAATGGCCATCCAATCCCGGCTTTCCCACCAGAAATTTTGGCCGCCGCCCCAGATGTTGGGCAAGATCGCTGATTTCGGCCTGAATGATGGCGAGCCCCCGATCTTTGGCCAAGGCCCCGGCGCCAACCCCCGTGGGCGCGCGATATTCGCCAAAGACGGCGCGCAGGGCCGCCGCCCATTCGCCGGTGGTGACCCCGATTTTGGCGGCAGCAATCGATGGCGGCATGATATTGTCGCCGCTCAAAGCCGCCGCCTTCAGCGCCGATAAAGCCTCAGCCACCGCGGCCTCGTCCCGGTTCGCCCGCCACAGATGAAGCGCATCGATCTGGGCCTGTTCAACCCCGGGATCAACGGTCATGATCGCTTCATCCGCCTCGCCCGTGAGGGGCGAGGGCGCGCTATCGAGATAGGCATTCACCCCCACCACCATCTGTTCGCCGCTTTCAATGGCCCGCAAACGGCGGGTATTGGACTCGACCAATCGGCGCTTCATATAGCCGCTTTCAATCGCCGCCACGGCCCCGCCCATCGCCTCGATCCGGGCCAGTTCCGCCAGCGCTGCGGCTTTCAGGGCCGAAACTTTTTCCGCCACCACCGGCGAGCCATCAAACAGATCGCCATAATCCAGCAGATCGGTTTCAAAGGCCAAAATCTGTTGCAGGCGCAAGGACCATTGCTGATCCCATTCGCGCGGCAGGCCCATGGCTTCATTCCAGGCCGGAAGCTGCACCGCCCGGGCGCGCGCCGATTTCGATAAAACCACGGCCATGGCTTCGAGCAGGATGCGGTAAACATTATTTTCCGGCTGCTGTTCGGTCAGCCCCAAGCTATTCACCTGCACGCCATAGCGAAACCGGCGATAGCGGGCCTCTGTGATGCCATAGCGGGTGCGGCAGATCTCATCCCATAATTCTGTAAAGGCCCGCATCTTGCACATTTCCGTAACGAACCGGATCCCCGCATTGACGAAAAAGCTGATCCGCCCCACCACGCGCGGAAAATCCGCCGCATCGAGCGCCGGATTGGCCCGCACCCGGTCCAGCACCTCGATGGCGGTGGCAAGGGCAAAGGCCAGTTCTTCCTCGGGTGTCGCCCCGGCTTCCTGCAGATGATAGGAACACACATTGGTGGGATTCCATTTCGGCAGATGATCGGCACAGAACACCACCACATCATTGATCAGCTTCAAGCTCGGATCGGGGGGGAAAATATAGGTGCCGCGCGAC
Source organism: Iodidimonas sp. MBR-22 (assembly GCF_029946565.1). Lineage (NCBI taxonomy): Bacteria > Pseudomonadati > Pseudomonadota > Alphaproteobacteria > Iodidimonadales > Iodidimonadaceae > Iodidimonas > Iodidimonas sp. MBR-22. The sequence goes on along the minus strand of NZ_JARKVQ010000005.1, from coordinate 92,560 downwards.
AGATATTCCTTGATGATATCATTTTGCACGGTGCCCGAAAGCTGCGCCCGATCAATCCCCCGCTCATCGGCCAAAGCGCAATAAAGCGCCAAAAGCCAAGGGGCCGTGGCATTGATGGTCATCGATGTATTCATACGATCAAGGGGCAGATCAAGAAACAGACTGCGCATATCGCCAAGATGGGCAATCGGCACCCCGACCTTGCCCACCTCACCGCGCGCCAGCGGATGATCGGCATCATAGCCGGTTTGGGTGGGCAGATCGAACGCCACCGACAGGCCGGTTTGCCCCCGCGCCAGATTGGTTCGATAAAGGGCATTCGATGCCTCGGCCGAACTGTGCCCCGAATAGGTCCGCATCAACCAGGGATCATCCCGACCGGCGGTCATGGCTTTCTCGCCTTGATCGCTTTCCTGATTGCTCTCGGGATTTTTCCGGTCCGCCATGCCTGCCTCCTCGTCTCATCTGTCCAAGACCTAAAATCGAAGCCGAGAACGCAATAAAATTGCGCCATAGCCCTCCACTTTGGCATGATATTTATTTTTTGTGCAATGCACAAGTCGCACTGATCCCAACATAAACCCGTCAAACCCCCTGCATTTTGGCGGGTTTTCGCCATAAAGGCCGCCTCTCTGTCCTTTCCTGCATCACCAAGGCCGGATTATCTGGAAATCAGGTTGTATTTTATGATAATCTTATCTTATCGGTTGCCCGATCTCTTCCCGTCGGGTCAACCTGCATCAGGCCGGTGGAAGCCATCGACACCCCTCCCCCTCGCTTTCACCGGCCTCTTTTCATGAACCAGAACAGGGACAACCCCTCAATAAAGTGAATGATGCACTGCGCCATTTATGGCAGGTGGGTTCATTGATAATGCCCCGCACATTCAGGCAAATGCCGCATAAATGTTAATACTGTGGCCATAAAAACACATTATATGAATATTTTGTTGTATTATTTAAAATATAATTGCTTTTACGCGTTTTTTCACTGGCATATCTTTTCATTGTGCGATGCAATAGGCTGATTGAGGCCAACAGCCTTTACAGACCCCTTCTGAACGAGGAGACGACCATGCCAGCAGCCCCTGCAGCAACACGCCAATCGGATCAAACCGACCAGCCTGTCGCCGCTGCCGCCGCACCATTGAAAGACCTTTATGACGTAGGGGAAATTCCGCCTTTGGGGCATGTTCCGGCCAGAATGCACGCATGGGCAATCCGCCGCGAACGCCATGGCCCCCCCGCCTCGGCGATGGTTGAAGAAGTGGTGGAAACCCCGGAGATCGATTCGGATGAAGTGCTGATTCTGGTGATGGCCGCCGGGGTCAATTATAATGGCGTTTGGGCCGCCCTTGGCCTGCCGATCTCGCCTTTCGATGTGCATAAGGCGGATTATCACATTGCCGGCTCTGATGCGGCGGGCATTGTGTATAAGGTGGGGCGCCGGGTTACCCGCTTTAAAGTGGGTGATGAGGTGGTTGTGCATTGCAATCAGGATAATGGCGATGATGAAGAATGCAATGGCGGCGATCCCATGTTTTCTTCGAGCCAGCGCATCTGGGGCTATGAAACTCCGGATGGCTCATTCGCCCAGTTCGCCCGGGTGCAGGCGCGCCAGTTGATGCCCCGCCCCCGGCATCTGACATGGGAAGAAAGTGCGTGCTATACTCTCACCCTTGCTACCGCCTATCGGATGTTGTTTGGGCACCGGCCGCATATTCTGCGCCCCGGCGATCATGTGCTGGTCTGGGGGGCATCGGGCGGGCTTGGCTCGATGGCCATTCAGTTGATCGCCACCGCCGGGGCCAATGCCATCGGGGTGATTTCCGACGACAGCAAACGCGATTTCGTTTTGTCATTGGGGGCAAAGGGCGTGATCAACCGCCGCGATTTCGATTGCTGGGGCCAATTGCCGCCGGTTTCCGATGCCGCTGCCTATGCCGATTATATGAAAAAATGCCGGGCCTTTGGCAAGGCGATCTGGGAGATTACCGGCAAGGGCAATGATGTGGATGTGGTGTTCGAGCATCCCGGCGAACAAACCTTTCCCGTTTCATGCTTTGTGGTCAAACGCGGGGGCATGGTGGTGTTTTGTGCGGGCACCACGGGTTTTAACCTCACCTTTGATGCACGCTTTGTGTGGATGCGGCAAAAGCGCATTCAGGGCAGCCATTTCGCCAATCTCAAACAGGCGAGCCAGGCCAATCGGCTGGTGATCGAGCGGCGGATCGATCCGTGCATGTCGGAAGTTTTCAGTTGGTCCGATATTCCCCGCGCCCATGAAAAAATGCGCGCCAATCAGCATAAGCCGGGCAATATGGCGGTGCTGGTCTCTGCCCGGCATCCGGGATTGCGCACCTTTGAAGATGCGGTGGAGGCAGGCAATGGCTGATCAATCTGCTGCCGCTGCCCTGTCTGCCGATCCGGCCGAAGCCTCGATCCGCCTGCCCGGCCTTCAAACCTATGCCCGCGCCATCGCCAGTGCCGGGGACTTGGTGGATCATATCCGCCAGCATCTGGCTGAAAGGCTGTGTGTGGATGGCCGCCCCGATAAAGACCGGATCACCCGCCACCAAACAGCGGCCCATGGGCTGGCCTGGTATGCCAGCTATGCGGCCACCTTGAAGGCCACCCTCGATTGGGCGCACAGGCTTGAGGCGGAAGGGCTTTTTGGGGAAACCGAAGCCCTGATCCTTGCCATTGGCTGCGGCGAATATCTCGCCCAGATGGCTGGCGGCATCGCCATGAGCCAAAGTGAGATCATCCGCCCCCAAAGCCTTGGCCTGCCCAAAAGCGTGCTGGCCGCATTTTTAAACGAGGATGTGGAGACGGTGATCGCGGCGGGCACGCGCGACCCCCATCGCCAGGCTTTGGCCCAGCATCTGGCGCGGGGCCACGGGGGCGCGGATGGCCTTGATGAAACCCTGCAAATGGTGCGCGATACCTTCCGCCGCTTTGCCGATAAGCATCGGGAAGCCGCCCATGGCTGGCATCTGGCCGATGCGCTGATCCCCCTCGATGTCATTCAAGATCTGGCCGATCTGGGCGTGTTCGGCCTCACCATCCCCGAAAGCCATGGCGGCGCGGGCATGGGCAAGGCGGCGATGTGCGTGGTCTCCGAAGAACTGAGCCGGGGTTATATCGGCCTTGGCTCATTGGGCACGCGCAGCGAAATCGCCGCCGAACTGATCCTTAACGGTGGCACCGAAGCGCAAAAGGCCCATTGGCTGCCCCGGATTGCCAGTGGCAACATCCTACCCACCGCCGTTTTCACCGAACCCAATACCGGCTCTGATCTGGGGTCGCTCTCCACCCGCGCGGTGCGTCGGGGCGATCAGTATCTGGTCACCGGCAATAAAACATGGATCACCCACGCTGCCCGCGCCGATCTGATGACCCTTCTGGTCCGCACCGATCCCGATCAGCCCGGCTATAAAGGCTTGTCGATGCTGCTGGCGGAAAAACCCCGGGGCACCGAGGGCGATCCCTTTCCGGCGGCGGGCATGTCGGGCGGTGAGATTGCGGTTCTGGGCTATCGCGGCATGAAGGAATATGAGCTGGGCTTTGATGGCTTTGCGGTTGATGCCCATAATCTGCTCGGCGGTGTCGAGGGGATGGGCTTCAAGCATCTGATGGCCACCTTTGAAAGCGCGCGCATCCAAACGGCGGCACGCGCCGTGGGTGTGGCCCAATCGGCTTTGGATCTGGGCCTTGGCTATGCGCTGGATCGACAGCAATTTGGCCAGCCCATTCTGGCTTTTCCGCGCATTTATGGCAAAGTGGCGATGATGGCGGCGGAAATCATGATGGCCCGGCAATTATGCTATGCCGCCGCCCATCAAAAAGACAGCGGCAAGCGCTGCGATCTGGAAGCGGGGATGGCGAAATTGCTGGCTGCCCGCATCGCCTGGTCGGCGGCGGATAATGCGGTGCAAATCCATGGCGGCAATGGCTATGCCATGGAATATCCCATCAGCCGGGTGCTGGTGGATGCCCGTATCCTCAATGTCTTCGAAGGTGCCGCCGAAATTCAGGCCAATGTGATTGCCACCCGGCTTTTAGAGCAGGGCTGATAAGGCTTTGGGCTTGACGCCCGCCGATCCCTTTGGCCTTCTTCTTTTCTCATGATCGGGAAAAGGGGCAGGGCTATGAATGTTCAGGGCTGGTTGATATTGGCGGGATTGTTTCTCACCTTGATCACCTTCATCATCCAGACCCGGCTGGCCAATCGCACCCGGTTGGGAGAAATCTATCAGGAACTCGAAGTCGCCTCGAACGATGTTTTTCGCTTTGAAGCCGAACATGCCGATCGCCTTGCACCTTTTTTGAACGAAACGCCGCCCGCCCAAGCTCTTCCAGCCAGCGACCGGCTGATCGCAGACAATCGGCTTTTCCAGATCCTTAATCTGTTTGAAATCGCCACCCGTTTTCGCCGCAAACGATTTTTCGAGCCCGATGTTTATGCAAGCTGGGTGGCCTGGCAATTCGATCTGTTGCAAAACTGGCATTTCAGGGCGGTTTGGCCCACGATCTGCGATAATTACACCTCTGATCTGCGGCAGATCTTTGATCAGCCGGTGGCCGATCATGATGATGACGTGCCTTATGCGCAGCAAAAGGCGGGTTTTTATCTGCATGTGGCCAAAACCATGATGGCCGACAAAGCCTATATCTCGCATGGCGAAATCATGGCCGGGCTGAGCCCCGATGGCCGCTTATGGGCCGCCGATACCCCGGAAAAAACCCGGACCTGGCTCCATAAGCTTTATGAAACACCCCCCAATCAGCCCGAACGGCCTTTTTTATGCGCGGCCTATGATCAAAAGAAGGATCTGGTGGCGGCTGCCGTTTTAACCTGGCATGATGAGGCTGGCCCGATTTACATCGTTCTGGAAGATATGGTGGTGCGCGCGGATGCGCGCGGCGCGGGCATAGGTCGAGCCTTGCTGGATGAGGTCATGGCCAAAACGCATGGCCATTGGCTTTTTCTTGAAAGCGGCCTGCACAACAGTGCAGCCCATGGCTTTTTTAAGGCGTCAGGCTTTCGCACCGTCTCTCATGTGTTTGCCCGTGCCCCATGATCGCGCCCAAAGCGCAGCCTCATAAACCCTTTCCGAAAGCCTTTATTGCGCCAGAAGCTGATTGAGATAGGCGGCGATCCGCAGCCCGCCTTTGGTCAGTTGGTCTTTCACGATGGGCATGTTCTGATAGAGATAATCATAAGACAGCTCAGACGTATCCGGGTAAAGGCCCGGCCGGATCGCCGCACTTTCCGCGATCCAGATTTTGGGATCGCTGATCATCAGCGCCGTCACATCCGCGTCGCTCAAGGGTGCCGTCAGCCACGCCGTCCATTCGCTATAAGATAACAACTCGCCATCAATCATCTCGCTATCCCACACCCGATGAAGATTGCTCTCTTTCCGAAACCAGGTGAGCTTCACATCATTGCCGCCACGGTCGGTTCCATTCCCCACATGCAAAGGCTGATGCAGATCGCCGATGATATGGACGATGAAACGCAAGGCGCGCTGCTTGATCGCAAGCGATGTTTCAGGATCGGTGAGGTCCTTTGAAAATTGCGCAAGCGCGGTGAAAGAATCTCCTGATTGCGGGGCATTTTTTACGTGATATGATGTTCCTTTCGGAACCGTAACATAATGAAAGGGGCCCGCCACATCCTGCCAGAAGGGATCGGGATCAGAGCGCATTTCATCAGGCCAGCTTGAGGCCTGAGCAAGGCTTTCCGTGCCGATGAGGGCGCTGATGGCGGCGCGCGCTTCTTGCGATAAATAGCGTTCGGCAATCGCCCCGGTCACCCGATGGCCGGTTTTGCCCCAGGCAAAAGCGGGAGCCGCGATGAGCGACAGGCCAAGCCACGATACCCCTAAAAGCGCTATCATCCGGCGCGCCATTTTATTCATGCTTCTGCTCCTTTTGCCTGCGACATTGTGCTCATCCCCAAGGCTTATCATATGAGAGAGGATGACGGCAGCAAAATCCAATGCGATAAAGATGCTGTATAAACGGATGGAAAAAGCGGCCCGGTGGCATGGCCAGATGGGTCCTTTAGCGTCAGATCACCAGTCAGGAGCACGATGTCTTCCATTTTTCTCATTTTGATTCCGATCTTCATGATCGCTGCCCTTGGGGCGGTTCTTTTGGGGGTTTTGAATATGGCGCGGCAGGGCAAGGCCAGTCAGCAGCGCTCCAACAAGCTGATGCAATATCGGGTCTTATTCCAGTTCATTGCCGTGATCCTGATGGGTCTTTTATTTTTCATGGCAGCAGGGTGAAGGCTTTATGGTCAAGCTGACGAAAATCTATACACGCGGCGGCGATCAGGGGGAAACTTCGCTGGTGGATGGCTCGCGGGTGCCCAAATATGCCCCCCGGATCGAGGCTTTTGGCAGTATCGACGAAGCCAATGCCGTGCTCGGGATCGTGCGGCTGCACAGTTCGGGGATCATCGATGACATGCTCGCCCGTATTCAGAATGAGCTGTTTGATCTGGGGGCCGATCTCGCCACCCCGCCCCTTGATGGCGCGCAGGAAGCCGGGGCTTTGCGCATCACCGATGATCAGGTGACCCGGCTGGAGCAGGAAATCGACGTCATGAACGAGCGGCTTTCGCCCCTCTCAAGCTTTATCCTGCCCGGTGGCAGCCCGGTGGCGGCCTATCTGCATCTGGCCCGCACCATTGTGCGCCGCGCCGAACGCCTCATGGTTTTGGCGGGGCAGGATACCGAAATCAATGCCGCAGCGCGCAAATATGCCAATCGGCTGAGCGATCATTTGTTTGTTTTATCGCGGATTGCCAACGAAAATGGCGCACAGGATGTTTTGTGGAAACCCGGCGCCACGCGGCAAAAGGGCTAGGCGCACGCATCCGTGGGCGCGTTGACTTGAACCAGGCCTTCACCTATGTCTCGGGGAAAGCCGGATCATCTTTTTTGCATTGCATCACAATTTTGGGTGCGCTGCTTTTAAAGTTGATATGAAGCGCGATCACGTGAATGATACCGGGCCGCTTTCTTCCTTTGGATGCGGCCAAATAAAGGAGCTTTGATCGATCATGAAGGTGCTGGTCCCTGTCAAGCGGGTGGTTGATTATAATGTCAAGGTGCGGGTGAAATCCGATCAGTCGGGTGTCGAACTCGCCAATGTCAAAATGTCGATGAACCCATTCGATGAAATCGCCGTGGAAGAAGCCATTCGCCTCAAAGAGGCAGGCAAAGCCGAAGAGATCGTCATTGTCTCCATCGGCCCCAAACAGGCACAGGAAACGATCCGCACGGGCTTGGCCATGGGTGCTGATCGCGGCATTCATATCGAGCATGATGGCCCGACCGAGCCGCTGGCGGTGGCCAAATGCCTCAAAGCCATCATTGATGCCGAAGCGCCCGGGCTGGTCATTCTGGGCAAGCAGGCGATCGATGACGATGCCAATCAAACCGGGCAGATGCTGGCGCAGCTTCTGGGCTGGGCGCAGGGCACCTTTGCCTCGAAAGTCGTGATCGATGGCGAGCATGTGGATGTGACCCGCGAAGTGGATGGGGGGCTTGAAACCATCAGGCTCAATTTGCCCGCGATCATCACCACTGATCTGCGCCTCAATGAGCCGCGCTATGCCTCTCTGCCCAATATCATGAAGGCAAAGCGCAAGCCCATCGATGCCAAAACCCCCGATGATTTCAGCTGCGACATGACCCCGCGCATCACCATCACCAGGGTTGAAGAACCGCCCAAACGCCAAGCCGGTGTGAAGGTTGAAAGCGTTGCCGAACTGGTGGGCAAATTGCGGGAAAAAGGAGTGATCAAATGACAGCTCTGGTTCTTGCCGAACATGATAATAAGGCGCTCAATGATGCCACCCGTTCGGCCATCACCGCCGCCAAGGCGCTTTCGGATGTGCATGTGCTGGTCGCCGGCCATGGCGCGGGCGATGTGGCAAAAGCCGCCGCCGCTGTGGATGGCGTGAGCAAGGTTTTGCATATCGATGGCGCGCATCTGGAGCATCCCACGGCGGAATCCCTGTCGGCGGTGATTTTGGCTGTGGCCGATGATTATGATGTGCTGATGGCGCCAGCCACCACGGCGGGCAAGAATGTCATGCCCCGGGTGGCCGCTGCCCTTGATGTGGCGCAGATTTCCGAAATCGTCGAAGTTTTAGGGAAAACCAGCTTCAAGCGACCGATTTATGCGGGCAATGCCATCGCCACGGTGGAAACGACGGATCAGCGTCTGGTGATCACGGTGCGCAGCACGGCTTTTGAAAAGGCCGAAGCCAGCGGCGGTTCGGCAGAAATCGTCACCCTTGATGCCGCAGCCGATCCGGGCCTGTCTTCTTTTGTGAGCCAGGAACTCTCGAAATCCGATCGCCCGGAACTGACCAGCGCCGATATCATCATTTCCGGGGGCCGGGGCATGGGCTCGGGTGAGAATTTCGCCCTTGTTGAAAAGGTGGCCGATAAGCTGGGGGCGGCCATCGGGGCCAGCCGCGCCGCCGTGGATGCGGGCTATGTGCCCAATGATTATCAGGTAGGCCAAACCGGCAAGATCGTCGCCCCCGAGCTTTATATCGCGGTGGGCATTTCCGGGGCCATCCAGCATCTGGCGGGGATGAAAGACAGCAAGATCATCGTCGCCATCAACAAAGACGAAGAAGCGCCGATCTTTCAGGTGGCCGATTATGGGCTGGTCGCCGATCTGTTCACGGCCCTTCCCGAACTTGAAAAAGAACTGTCTTGAAACTGAAAAATCAGTCATAACGCCCCGGTGACCTTGTTATCGGGGCGTTTGTCTTGAAAGAACCAGAAACAGGTGTTTTCATAGCCCGAACGCTTCAGGATCGGGCAGGACTTATGAAGCCCATCGTTTCAAAGGAATGGATGTCAGAATGCGTATAGTGGGTGTCGTTGGCGCGGGTCAGATGGGAAATGGTATTGCCCATGTGATTGCGCTTGGCGGTCATGAAGTGGTGCTGTCCGATATTGCCAAAGAACGCGCCGAACAGGGGCTGGGCATTATTCGTCACAATCTGGAACGACAGGTCAATCGCGAATTGATCACCCAGGATGAGATGGACAAAGCCTTTGCCCGCATCAGCATCACCGATAATCTTGCCCATATGAAAGATGCCGATCTGGTGATTGAAGCGGCATCGGAAAAAGAAAATGTCAAGGTCGCCATTTTCAAGGAACTGTGCGAAACGCTGAAGCCCGAAGCCCTGCTGGCCACCAATACCTCATCCATTTCCATCACCCGTTTGGCATCTTCCACCGACCGTCCGGAAAAATTCATCGGCATGCATTTCATGAATCCGGTGCCGATCATGAAGCTGGTGGAAGTGATCAGGGGCATTGCCACATCCGAAGAAACCTACAAGATCGCGCGGGAATTCGTCTCCGATCTGGGCAAGGATGTTGCCATCGCCGAAGATTTCCCCGCCTTCATCGTCAATCGCATTCTGCTGCCGATGATCAATGAAGCCATCTATACCCTTTATGAAGGGGTAGGATCGGTGGAAGCCATCGATAAAGCCATGCGGCTGGGCGCCAATCACCCCATGGGGCCATTGCAACTGGCCGATTTCATCGGGCTTGATACCTGCCTGTCGATCATGCAGGTGCTGTATGAAGGGCTGGCCGATACCAAATATCGCCCCTGCCCGCTTCTGGTGAAATATGTGGAAGCCGGTTGGATCGGCCGCAAGGTTGGCCGTGGCTTTTATGATTATAGCACCGAAGAGCCAACCCCCACGCGCTGAGCCGCCCATTCTAAAACGAACCGGCCCGATCTATCGGACCGAAAAACGCGGTTAAAAGCGGCGCAACAGCCGGCGCAGATATTGGCGTTCGGTTTCCCCCAGATCGGGATCGCTGATCCGCCTACGCAATTCTTCAAGAATTTCTTCCACGCGCCGGGCATCAAGGGCATCGGGCAGATCAAAGCCGCGCGTATTAAAGCCCGGCTGGGGCCGTCCCAAAGGATCAAGGCCATTGCCCGATGGCATTTGGGCCAAAGCCTGATCCAGCATCTTTTGCATGGCATCGGCGGCATCTTCGAGCTTTTGCAGGGCTTCCGCCTGCCCCTTGATCGCCTCGGCACCCGATTGCCGGGCCAAAGCCTCTTGCGCCTCACCCATTGATTGGCCTGCGGGGCCAAGCCCCTCGGGTGCTTCCAGCCCGTGTTCCCCCAACATGCTCAGCATTTCGGATAATTGCTCTGAAAGCGCCTGTTGCGCCTGTTCCAGATCACCGAAATCCTGCTCCGGCTGGCCCAAAGTGCTGCGCAGGCGATTGCGGATGGTCTGGCGGCTTGTTTCATCAAGCAGATGGCGCTGATCCTCGCTCAAGCCCTTCAGGGTATCGGCGGCTTTGCTGGCGGCCATCATCCGCTCATAATCTTCGGCCGACATCTGATTGACCGACGCATTTTCCATGATATCGCGCAATTGCTCCAGCATCTTACGCGCCCCGTCCTGATCTCCGGCGGCGGCCAGATCGCGCATCTGCTGGATCATCTGTTGCAGCATATCGCTGCCGATCACCTGCGATTGCTGGCGGCCATCCGAGCGCATAGGGGCGGTTTCAGCCTGCTGCCGGGCCATTTGCGATAAAAACTGCTGCATCATCGCTTCCAGGGCATCGGCTGATTCATCGAGGCTGGATAAATCGCCATTCAAAGCCTGTTCAAATTGATCCAAAGCATCGCGCAAGGAGCGGGTGGCCAAAGACATGCGGCCATCTTCAAGACGCAAAGCGGTTTCCCACAAGATTGCCGCGATCTCATCTACGGCCTGCGTGCTGCGATCCGATGCCAGCCGCCAAAAAGCGCTGCGCATGGCCGAAAAAACGGTGAAATCCCCCTCAAAAGCATCCACCGCCCGTGAAAGCCGATCAAGCCGATCCGCTTCCTTGAAAGCCAAGGGCGGCGCGGCCAGCATATCTTTACGAATGGCCACCAATTCTTTGGCCACGGGATGGCTGAACTGGCGCTCGGGCAGGCGGAAAACCAGCGGCTCGCTTTCCCCGATCTGGCCTGCTGCATCTTCGGCCTGCAAAATCCCGGTCACCAATTGCCCGGCATAGGCATGAGCGGTGAGGTCCTCATAAGCCACCAGCTTTTGCGGGCCATCCATGGTTTGCCCGCCGCGCAGATCGATCCTGAGACTGCTGGCTTCATCCCCCCCCATCGGGGTGAGCCGCAAAAAGGCCTGCGCCACCCCATAATCATCGGTGATCTGATAATCGATGCGCAAAGCCTGCCGCCGGCTTTGGGACGGGGGTTTGGCAAAAGCAATGCCGGGTGGCTGATCGGCGATGATCGCCAAAGGCCAGCGGGCCCGCAATCGCCCGGCCTGCATAATCTCGATGGCCTCTAAATCCGCCCCATCCAGCGTTTTTTCGATCTGATGATCGGTTTCGCCCATGCGCTCAAAGCGGCTTTCCGCATCCCCCAGCCGCAAAACCGGGCTTTGCCGCCCGCCATTGAGCCGCACGGTGAGCACCGACCCTTCCGCTATGCTGATCGGCTGAGATGGTGCGGCTCGAGGAGCGCCAACAGGAAAGAGTTCACCTTGAGCCAGCATCACCGGGCTTTGGCCGGTATAGGCGGGCGGGGTGAGCCAGGCATCAATGGCCACCTGCACCGCTGCGCCCGATAAGGGCGGCTGAAAAGCCGCCGTCAGCCGCCGCCCGCTATCAGACCCGGCATAAAGAAAGCCGATGAACAGGACCAAAAGCACAAGCGAACGCAAAGCCCACGGATCGGCCGCCACCAAAGACAGGCGCGGCCCCCGCACCTTCAGCCCCATCGCGACCTTTGCCATGGCTTCGCGATGGCGCTGCCATAAAAGTGCCCCACCCGTTACCAGCGCCGGGCTATCAAACACCGCATCAATCGGGCGATGGCGCACTTTTCCATCATCTTCCAGCCGACGGCGCGCCGCCTGTTCACCGGGCAGGGCAAGCTGGCGGATCGGCCCCCATGCAAGGGCCAGCATGGCCAGCACAAGCACGGCAAAAGCCCCCAGATGCTGCCAGCCCCCCAGATGCTGCCATAAGCCAAACAGGCCAAGGGCCGCATAAAGCCCCAAAAGCGCCACAGCCGGCCACAAACTACGCCACAAATATTCCAGCAAAAGCCAGACACGGGTCAGGGCGATCCGCCGCCGCAAATGCGCCCGGATCTCGCGGGTCCGTTTCATGTGGGCCGATGGAGCCATGCGGCGCGGCATTCCTTCTTTATGGTTGGCCTTCTATAGGGTTGGCCTTCTATAGGGTTGGCCTTCTATCATTTCAGATAGAATGTCGGTCATGAACAATCGATATTCAAGCGGTTCTCGAAAGCAATCGTCAGGCAAGCCATGGTGCCAGTTGATCCTGCGCCAGCAAAGCCGCCACATCGATCCGGGGCCGGATGACTGCATAATCCGCCCCATGCACCAGAACTTCGGGCACAAGGGGCCGGGTATTATAGCTCGAAGCCATCACCGCGCCATAGGCCCCGGCAGAGCGCAAAACCACAAGATCGCCAGCCACCAGCGTCACCGTTTGGCGATCCTTTGCAAAGCGATCCCCGGTTTCACAGACCGGGCCAACGAAATCAGCGATCATCCGCCCGGCATCAGGCCCGGGTTCGATCACCGGCGCAATCCCATGATAGGCATCATACATGGCGGGGCGCAGCAGATCGTTCATCGCCGCATCCAAAATCACGAAACGCCGATCCTCGCCATCTTTCACATAAATAACCTGTGTCAGCAAAACACCGGCATTGCCAGCGATCAGCCGCCCCGGCTCGGTGATGATCTGGCAGCCCAGATCCGATGCCACCTCTTTCACCATCGCACCATAGGCACTGGGCAAAGGCGGGGCGGGCTGATCGGGCTGATAGGGAATGCCAAGGCCACCGCCCAGATCGATCCGCTCGATCCGATGGCCAGCCGCACGCAGGCTGGCTACCAATTCAGCGACCCGATCAAAGGCGGCGCGAAAAGGCCCCAATTCAGTGAGCTGCGATCCGATATGCACATCGATGCCCACAATTGCGATGCCGGGCAGGCTTTGGGCATGGGCATAGGCCTCATGGGCCCGGCTCCAGGCGATGCCGAATTTGTTTTCCGCCCGCCCTGTGGAAATTTTGGCATGGGTTTTCGCATCGATATCGGGATTGATCCGCAAAGAAACCGGGGCCTTCATCCCCTTGGCGCTGGCCAGCGCCGACAGGGCTTCAAGCTCGGGTTCCGATTCCACATTGAATTGGTGGATGCCCGCATCAAGGGCCGCATCCATTTCCTGCGGCAATTTCCCCACCCCGGAAAAAACGATCCGCCGGGCCGGAATGCCCGCCGCCAAAGCCCGTGCCAATTCGCCACCGCTCACCACATCGGCACCACAGCCAAGGCGCGCCAGACTGGCCAGAACTGAAAGATTGGAATTCGCCTTCACCGCAAAACAGGTGAGATGATCGGTCCCTGAAAGGGCCTCGTCGAAAATCTGATAATGGCGGCAAAGCGTGGCTGTGGAATACACATAAACCGGGGTGCCCACCTCGGCAGCAATCCGCGCCAAGGGCACATCTTCGGCATGAAGACTGCCGTTTTTATACTGAAAATGATCCATCAGCGCGCCCTTTCAAAATTGGGCTGATCTTCGAGCGCCGCATCAGGATCGACGGGAGTGGAATCAACAGGATCGGGCGGCAAAGAATTTTGCGTTTCCGGCGCAGACGGTCGGGGCGAAGGACGGGGCGCACGGCGGGGCTCCTGGCGATCCATATCTTTGCGGAACGTCTCGATCCGGGGGTCTTCGGGGGCACCATCGGGGGGCAAAATCTCGCCCCGCCGACCACAGCCTGATAAAATCAGGCTCAGCACCAGCAGCCCCCATAATCCGCCCCGGCCTATGACCCTGTTCATCCCTTGGCCCATCGCCCTCATTCCTTGTCTGCGGCCAATGCGCGCCGCGCCAGATCGATGGCCGCGCGCACCCGCACCGGTGCGGTGCCGCCAAAGCTGGTGCGCGAAGCCACCGACGCCTCGACCCCCAAAACATCCAGCACATCGGCGGTGATCCGCGCATCCACCGCGCGCAATTCATCAAGGCTTAAATCTTCTAAAGCCACGCCCTTTTTTTCGGCATAAAAAACCACCCGGCCGGTGATGTGATGGGCATCGCGAAAGGGCAATCCTGCAGCCCGCACCAGCCAATCGGCCAGATCGGTTGCGGTGGCATAAGCGGCCCCGGCGGCCGCCTTCATCCGCTTTTTATCAACGTCGAGATCGCCGATCATCCCGGTCATCGCGGCAAGCGACAAGGTAAAAGCCTCCACCGCATCAAAAACCGGGGCTTTATCTTCCTGCATATCCTTTGAATAGGCCAAAGGCAGGCCCTTCATCACCATCAACAGGCTTTGATAGGACCCATTCACCCGCCCAAGCTTGGCCCGCACCAATTCTGCGGCATCGGGATTGCGCTTTTGCGGCATGATCGAAGAGCCGGTGGAAAAGCTGTCTGACAATCTGACAAAGCCAAAACCGGCGCTTGTCCAGATCACCAGTTCTTCCGCCAACCGGCTTAAATGCATGGCCGCCAGATTGAGCGCCGCCATCATTTCAAGGGCAAAATCGCGATCCGATACGGCATCAAGGGAATTGGCCGTGGGCCGATCAAAACCCAAAGCCTCGGCCGTCATGCTGCGGTCGATGGGAAAGGAGGTGCCCGCCAAAGCCGCCGAGCCCAAAGGACATTCATTCAGCCGCGCCCGGCAATCCTTGAGACGCCCGCGATCCCGGCGGATCATTTCATAATAAGCCATCAGATGATGGCCAAAAGTCACCGGTTGGGCGGATTGCAGATGAGTAAAGCCGGGCATCAGGGTGGCGCTGTGTTCTTCGGCACGATCCAGAAGAACGCTTTGAAAAGCGGCCAGATCCTGATCCAGCCGATCCAGCGTTTCGCGGGTCCATAATTTGAAATCGGTGGCCACCTGATCATTGCGGGATCGCGCGGTATGCAGGCGCCCGGCGGCCTCGCCGATGATTTCCTTCAGGCGGTGCTCCACATGCATGTGAATATCTTCAAGCGCCGGATCAAAGCGCATCTCACCGCGCGCAATCTCGCCTTCCACCTGATCGAGCCCGGCGAGGATCGCCGCGCCATCGGCCTCGTGCAAAATGCCGCAGGCCACCAGCATCGTGCAATGGGCGCGCGATCCGGCAATATCCTGCCGAAAAAGGGCCTGATCAATCTCGATAGAGGCATTGATCCTTTGCATGATATCCGATGGCCCGCCCGCAAAGCGCCCGCCCCATAAGGCATTGGATTGGCTGGCGGCCGATGCTGCGAGAGGGCTTTGATTGGTGTCGGTTTTTTTGCTAATGTCTGAGGCCATGGATTTCAACTGCGATCGGTTATGATGAACAAATTGGGCTTGTGGATAATTCTGATCGCCGGGGCTTTGGCCCTTGGCGGATGGGCAGCATATGAGATGATCACGCGGGGCGAAAGCGCCGCGATCAATGAAAATGCGGATTCTGTGTCTTTTTCGTCGCAGCTTGCTCGTTTGACCACGGGCGAGATGGCAACATTCGAGGGCCAAACCGAGCCTGTGCCCCTGCCCACCGATCTGATGATGGAAGGCCCCGATGGCCCCCAAAGCCTGAGCGATGAACGCGGGCGGGTTCTGCTGATCAATCTCTGGGCGGAATGGTGCGCCCCCTGCATCGAGGAAATGCCCACCCTGGCAGCTTTGGATGCGCATTTTGGCGGCCCCGATTTCCGGGTTCTGCCGATCTCGATTGATCGCAGCCCGGTGCGTCAGGCTCAGGATGTTTTGGTGAAATTCAAAGCGGGCAGCCTTGAGACATGGGCCGAGCCGAGCATGAAACTGATGGGTGATCTGGGGGTGATCAGCCTGCCCACCACCTTGCTGATCGACCGCGAAGGGCGCGAATTGGGGCGGCTCAACGGCCCGGCCGATTGGAACAGCAAGGAGGCCAGAGCCCTGATCGCCGCCGCCATCAAAAGCACCGGTTGAGGCTATAACCCCATCTGCCATATCCGGCTTTTTCAGGCTTTTTCAGGCTTTTTGCGCCAGCGCAATCACCCGCCGCGTTTCATCCCATAAGCCATAATCATCAAGATGATCGAGCCTGATCCATGCTGCATCCGCAGCATCGCTGGCGGCCTTTGGGGTTCCGGCCATCCAGCGCCCGTGATAATCGATCAGCGTATAATGAAAGGCGTAATCCCCTTTGCCATCGGGCATCAGGCCATCAACGACATCCAAAAGCCCGATAATCTCGATCTCGATGCCGGTTTCTTCATAAACCTCGCGCCGGGCGGCTTCATGGGTGGTTTCGCCCCATTCCTGCGCGCCGCCGGGCAGGCTCCATTCCCCGGCTTTGGGGGGCTTGCCCCGGCGGATCAAAAGCACGCAATCCTCTTTCAAAACCACCACGCCAATGCCGATCAGCGGGCGCTTTAAGGTCGCCATCAGTCGGCAAGGGGATCGGCATGATCATGACGATGAAGCACCACCGCCGCCGTAAAGATGAACAGCAGGCTGATGCCATTGAACACCGCCCCCACCAGAATGGCCAACCGCCCCGGCGTGCCATCTTCGCCGATGAGCGGAATGCTGATCACCCCGCCCAGCAAAGACAAGCCCAAAGGCACGATCACCGACAGCGCCACATAGGGTTTCCAGAAGGCTTTCATCCGTTTTAAAGACCCCGCGATCCCGCCATCCGCAGCCCCCACCGAGACTGCCACCACCGACAGGCAATACGCCAGATAAACCGGCAGCATCCCGGCCACCACCAGCATCACCATCAAGGTGGAAGCCGCCCCTTCGCCAAGGCCTATAAGCCCCGCCACCGCCATCACCAGAATCGAGGCGATGAGCAAGCCGATGACCACCAGAAACTGATAGCCCAAAAGCGCCGCCGTGCGGATCAGGGCCTTGCCATAAGCCGCCAGCAGCCCTTTCGATAAAACCATGCCCCGCCCCATCAGCAGCAGGCGGCTCCATAAAACCGGAATGATCACCGCCAGAAACAGGCTCACCCCCGATTGCACGATCAGCTTCGGGGCAAGATCAGACAACATCGCCATCCCCGCTTCCTGATCGGTTTCCATGGTTTTTTGCCATAAGGTGAGATCGGCCATCATGGGCGAAGCCACGATGGTGCTGAGCACCGCCCATAATACCACAAACAGCACAAAAGCTTCGGCATGGCCACGAATCTGCGCAAAAACAGCCGGGCCAATATCCATCAGGCGCAAGGGCTTTTTCTGGGGGTTATGATCTGGAAGCATCCTCTTTATCCTTTTTCCCGCCACCCCTGATCAGGGGCTTTTCTTTGTAAAATGCGCCACAATGGCCTGTGCCGCGCGTTCTTCATCGGGTTGATCCCCGCGATCAAAGGTTTCATCAAATAACCCGCGCTGCGCGGCTGCATAGCGTGCATGGCGATCATGGGCCTGATCAAGGGCATTGGGCAGATCGGCAAGATGGGTCACCACATCCCCCGCCTGCCACATAACAAAGCTTTCATCCCTTTGCCATGCAGCAATCGCGCGGGGATCAAGAAAAACCGCAGGCCGGGGGCGAAGAAGAAATTCATAAATCTGGCTACTCACATCCCCCAGATAGAGATCGGCCGCATCCAGATAGGTCATATCGATCATCGCATCGCTGCCGGTATCCAGATGCATGTGCGGCTGCCCCCGCCAGCGCCCCAAAGGCCGGGCCCGATGCCGCAGCCAGCGCTGATAGAGCAGGATATGCGGCGCGAAAATCAGATTATAGCGATCTGATCGGCGGAAAAAATCAAGAATATCCCGCCCCCATGGAGCCCATGAGGATTCGCGGCGGCTATAATGGGGATTATAAAGCACGGTGATCCGCTTTTGCGCAAAGCTGGGCGGCGCCACCCCCAGGGATTGCCGCACGGAAAATTTCGGATAGCCGACGATGGCGCAGTTTTCCGCCTTCACCAGACCCGAACTGATCAGGCGATCCGCGATCTTTCGACCCGGGGCGAGAACCAGATCGAAATTCGCCAATTGGGGATAATAGGCGTCTGCCCGATCCCCCGCCCCATGATGGGTATAAACGAATTTAAGATGGGCAAGCTTTTGATGACGCTTCAGGCTGAGGCTGGTTTTCTCGGGCACCACCAGCACATCGAGGGGCCGAAACAGATCGAGATTGGCCTCCAGCGCCGCCTGCTTTCCGGCAAAGGCAAATGGCCGGATCAGGGGATCGGCGAGGCGCGCAATCAGGGGCGCATCAATGATCATGATCTCGACGCGATGGCCGGGATAGCGCTGGGCGATCTTGTCTGCCAGATCGGCCAAAGCCTTGCCGCGCACGAACATGAAAACCCGGTGCCGGGGATAAAGACGCGATAGCGCAAAGGCGGTGGGGGCGGCGTGCAAAAGCTGATGGCCCGCATAATGATTGAATAAAAACCCGATGCGCATCACTTAAGAATCCTGCCTCAAGGCCCCATCGAGCCAGGAGGATAAGGGGTGATTCCGCGCCGCCCGTTCGGCTTGGACAATCTGCACCCCATGCACCGCAAGGCTTGCAATGGTCCACAGCGCCACCCATAAAAAACCGGACGCCGGAGCCCCAAGCAAAAGCCCAAGGCTGAGCAGAATGAGATTGGGATTGCGACGCGAAACAATAAGCCGGAAAAAGCTGTCAAACCGCCGCCAGATATGCAGTTCCAGCTTGAAGCGGGCAATGAAATAGCCTTCAAACAAACGCCCGACAACATAGCCCACAAGGATCACCCAAAGCGCCCAATCCAGCGACGAAAACCCCAGCCATGATGGCTCGGGCCCACTGGTTAAATCACGCCCGAACCCACTGCTCAAGCCATGCGCCCAGGCCCAATACCAGAAGGGCGGATGCACCAGATCGATTCCATGATCAAAGATATTCCCCCATTTCGATGAGGTGAGGGTGGTGCGGGCCAGCTTGCCATCAACGGTATCGAGAAAGGTCATCCCCCAAGCCGCCAACAGGCCGGACGCAAAATCGCCCTGCCAAAAAAACCAGAACGCCGCCAGCACCAAAACAAGGCTGAGGCTTGTGACCATATTGGGGCTGATTTTTAGGGCGGCACAAAGCCGGGTGAGATGAAAAGCCGGCCATGGCCAGACATATTTGGTGACAAAATCCGTCACCCCTTTATAGGAACCGGCAAACAGGCGCTGCTCGGCCTTTTCCCGACCAATGGCCGATATCCGCAGGCAATAGGGGGTTTCGCGCTTGCGCAGGGCCGTGCGATAGGCCGCCCCGATGCTGTCCGGGCTGGCAAGGTCGATGCCTTCGGGCAGGCGGCCCGCACCCTTTATCCAGGCCCGCACGGCATCCTGATGCTGGCCTTTTGAACTGACGCGCCCGGCGCGCGCGCCATCGGCATCAACCGCCCGATCAGACCCGGCCAAAAGCCAATCGATCACCGGGCCATCATAAAGGCAATCTTCATCCATGATCAGCCAATCGCCTGTAGTTGCAGCCTGCGGATCATCCGCCCCGATGACCACGCCATCGCCCCGACGATCTTTGATCATCTTCATGATCCGCTCGCGTCCGCTCAAACCAAACAGCTTGACAGGGGATCGGGCAGGCACAAAATCAAGGGTGATCGGGGCTTTGTCTGCGGTCGTCAAATTCTTATGTCCTTTGTCTGTTCATGGCGGCCCGATCTTCGCCGTCATCTTGTTCAATGTGCCCATCTTATTCGATTAGCCCGGAATGAACCCTCAGCCATGATCACCATCGCCCATCTATCCGATCTGCATTTTGCACCCTTGCCCAAAGTGGCGGCACAAAAGCTGATCAGCAAGCGCATTCTTGGATATCTTTCATGGCATAGAAAGCGCAAGCACGAACATCGCACCGAGGTGCTCGACGCCTTATTAAACGACCTTAAAGCCGATCAACCCGATCATATCTGCGTGACCGGGGATCTCACCAATATCGCCCTTGGGGGTGAATTTGAAACCGCGCGACACTGGCTTTTGCAGGCGGGCCCTGCCGATCATATCAGCATCATCCCCGGTAATCATGATGCTTATGTGGCGGGGGCTTTAGAAGAGGGACTGCCGAAATGGGCCGAATGGGTGACCGGGGATGATGGCCGGATGGGCTTTCCCTATCTGCGCCGCCGGGGCAAACTATCGATCATCGGCACCTCGTCGGCGGTGGCGACCCTGCCCGCCATGGCCAGTGGGCGATTAGGTGAAAAGCAGTTGATGGCTTTGGAAGCCCTGCTGAATGCCGAGCATCAGGCGGGCCAGTTCACCCTGATCATGATCCATCATCCACCCCAGCCCGGTGCGGAAAGCCCGCGCAAGGCGCTGAGCGATGCCAAAGCCTTTCGTGCGATGATCGCCCACTCCGGGGCGGGGCTGATCCTTCATGGCCATACCCATCGGGCTTTAAAGGCCAGCATCAAAGGCCCCGATGGCCCGGTGCCGATTTTGGGCTGCGGGTCATCGTCATCCATCGGCTCGCATAAGGGCCCGGGGCATTATTACCGCCTGACCATCGATCCCTCCGCCAAATCTGATGGGATCCGTGTGGAACATCGCCATTATGACGCCACAAAAAAAGCTTTTTTTCCTTCCAATGCTCTGCATTAGATGTTTCGTTGTGGCTTGTGATCACGCACTTTAAATCACAGGTTTCACGCTTCTATGAATTGCCTAACAGGGTTGGCTAGTCGTAAATGTCATGAAATGGTCATAAAATTTCTTGTGGATCGTCGCTTTCAATAAAAGAACAGGATTGCCGTGAAAGCCATCATTCTCAGCGCGGGTCAGGGCAAACGCCTGTCGCCCTATACCGAACATACGCCCAAATGCCTGCTTAATCTGGGCGGCGGCATTTCTCTTCTGGGCTGGCAATTGGCGCAATTGCTGGAAACCGGGATTGATGACATCGTGGTGGTGACCGGCTTCAAGGCAGACAAGGTGGAGCGTGAAATCGCCGATTTCATCGCCACGCGCCATCAATCCAGCGATCCCGCCTTTTCCATTCGCGCAATCCATAATCCCGATTATGCCAATTCCGATAATTTGCGCAGCGTGTGGTGTGCCCGTGATGAAATGACCGAAGATTTCATCCTGCTCAATGGCGATACCCTGTTTCGCGCCCCGGTGGCCCGCAGCCTGATGGCCCGGCCCGATCAGCCGATCACTCTCACCACATCGCGCAAGGATCGCTATGATACCGATGATATGAAGGTGATCCTGCACGAAAATCTTTTGCGCCATATCGGGAAAACATTGGATGTGAAGGCCGTGGATGCTGAATCCATCGGTATGATCCGCTTCATGAAATCCGGGGTTTCGCTATTTCGCGAGGCGGTTGAACGCATCATCGAGAGCGGTGAAGGCGATCGGCTATGGTATCTTTCGGTGATTGATCGCCTTGCCCATACGCAGGCCATTCATATCGCCGATGTGCCCTCACAAGATTGGTGCGAGGTGGATTTTCCGGTGGACCTGCAAAAAGCCCGCACAGCCATCTCGCTTTGGAACCGCGCCGATCTTGACCACAGCCGGATGGAAGCTTTCGCAGCCAAGGCATCCTGAGCCATCACTCGATCCCGGAATTGACCAAAGAGGGCATGGCGGCCCGCGCTTTTTGACGGGCAAAAACCGCCCGCACCATGGCCAGATCATCCAGGCTATCGATATCGGTGGCGACATCGGCATCGCGCATGATCACCGGCACCGCCAGCAGATCCACCCGGCGACCAAGCCGCCCCAGCGCATCGGCCAGGGTCAACCGCCCGGCCAGCCAATTGAGCAAGCCCCAAACCCCCAAACGCGCCACCAGACGCACCGGCTTTTTGCGATCATGTTCGATGCGCTGCCACAGGGCGATGCCCCGCTCGGCAGCAGGGGCTTTCAGGGCAAACATATTGCACCCGGAAAAAACACCGTCCTTAAAGGCCAGCCGGGTGCGGCGGCCCCGGCGCGGGGGAAGATCCGCGGGATCGGCTTTACGTGCCGCTTCCACCACATCGAGGGGGGCCAAAGCCGCAGCAATATCGGCATCCAGCTTATCGGCCTCATCCAAAAAGCGGCAGACCAGATCACTGGTCAAAAGCGGATGATCGGCGGTGGTGACAAACAGCCGCTCGCCGGGCTTCATCGCCTGCAGAACCGAGAGAACGCTGCCGCTCGGCCCCTCTTTTGATTGATGGCGCAACAACTCCCCCCTGGCGAGACGCGCCGCAAGGCCGGGGGCTTCCCTTTCGATCGGGCAATCATAGGGCAGGCTGATCTGAATATCCGCCATGCGGCCCGACCCCTCAACCGCCCTGATCACATGATCGATCATGGGCCCTTCCCCCACATGGGCGAAAGCCTTGCAGCTCACCTGTTCCGCCTCGGCTACGGGATCACCAGAGGATCGGCGGCCTGAAAGGATCAGCGCGCGATAGGGCAAGGGCGGCATAAAGGGCATCCATTCAAAGGGGAAATCAAGAAGGGGCAAAGGCCATGAAGGTAATGGGTCGAGATATCAGGATGGCGCATCCGAAGTCCTGTGGCGAGGGAAAGCCGCGCGAAGTTCGTCCAGCAGAGCCTCATGAACAGGCCCGTCATCCGGCGGGGCATGAGAAAGATCGGGCAAGCCCGGCCAGCCGGGATCGGTGAAAACATGCCCACCCCATGATCGGGGGCCATCATAGCGCGGCAAAACATGAAAATGCACATGGGGATCAACCATCATCAGCAGCAGCCAATTGATTTTCTGAAAGGCAAAAACCTGCCCCAGCACCTGTTCCACATCGCACACCACCTGATGAAATTCGGCAGCCGCCGCCTGCGACAAGGCGGAAAAGCTTGTCACATCTTCGGTGCAGATCACCACCAAAGCGCCAAGGGTTGCCTGTTTGGGACGAAGCTGCACCATCCAATGATCATAGCTTCGCACAAGGCTTTGCGGATATCCGAATTTCAAGATTGTGGCATGAACCATTGGTGCGCGTCCTTTAGCCAAGAACCATAAGCAAAAAAACAGCTTTTGTCGCGAAAGTGGCACCGCATTGCCGCTTTCCTGTCACAAGCCGGTGCTAAACCCCCCAGCATATCGCTGATTGGGGAGCCTGTGGCCTGCGATCAGTAACCAAAAATTGACGCCAGCATCAAGCCTCCCACTCTGGCAAAGCGCTTGATGAAACCCCATCTACAATCCGGTTTGAGGAGATGCGAAAGCCTCTGAACCGGATGGATTTGTGAAATCGCGCCGACCATCAAGGAGCAAGACCCATGAGCGATGATCAAGCCTTTTATCAGGAAGCAAGCCTCGATAATCTGCTGTCCGACCCCATCTGCAAAACCTTGATGCGCTATGACAGGCTTTCCCCGGGCGATGTGCTGAGCGAAATGCAATCCGCCCGCCGCCGGATCAAACAACAGATCGCGCCCCCCAAAACCCTGAACAAAACCCGGGAAAGATTTCTGACAGCCGCGCTTTGAAGGGTGCCGTATCCGGCTAAATATCTACCGATTGGCTTTCAAGAAAGCTTAAAATGCTGCCCTCATCCACCAATCCTCCTTGGCGGGCGACCTCAACCCCATTGCGAAACACCAAAAGCAATCCGGTGCTTTGAACCTCATGCTTTTCAAGAAAGGCTCCATCGCGATCAAAATCGACCCGAAACAGCCGCGCATCGGGCACCCGCCCTTTATTTTCAAGGGCCGTGAAGCTTTGATGCTGCGCCTCGCATGTAGGGCACCATGAGGCATAGATCTGCACCAGCACCGGATCGCCAGCCTGCAACGCGCCCTCGAAAGCCACCGGTTCATAATCCTGCCATTGCGCCAGCAAAGGATCGGCCCCACGCACATTCATATAAAGCAGCGATCCCAAGGGCGACACGGCCAGAACAGCCCCCAAAACCACCAGTAATAGTGCAAGAATTTTCCCTTTGCCCATCAGCTTTGATCCTTATTGATCCATCAATATTATTTTTGAACACCCGGCCCAGCTTATAAAAGCCGATCTAAGGCCGCAATCCAAATCGGGTCAGGCTTGACTTTCGCCGCACCGCTCGGTGCAAAAGTCCCTGATGATGTCCCAGGCTTCATCCGCGCTTTCCACCATGCGCACCAGATCAAGATCCCGGGCGGCGATCATCCCGCTTTCTGCCAAGGCGGGCAGATTGATGATCCGCTCCCACCAATCGCGGCGATAAAGCAACACCGGCATCGCCTCGATCTTGCCGGTCTGGATCAGGGTCAGGGTTTCAAACAGTTCATCCAGCGTGCCAAAGCCACCGGGGAAACACACCAAAGCCCGGGCGCGCATCAGAAAATGCATCTTGCGAAGCGCAAAATAATGAAACTGAAAGCACAATTCGGGGGTGATATAGGGGTTGGGGGCCTGTTCATGGGGCAGGATGATATTCAGCCCGATGCTTTCCGCCCCCACATCATCGGCCCCCCGATTGCCCGCTTCCATGATCCCCGGTCCGCCCCCGGTCACCACCCGCAAGCGTTCCGGGCAGCCATTTTGCGCCGATGAAATCAACTGCCCCAAACGCCGCGCCGCCGCATAATCGGCGCATCTGGGATCATCGGGGGCAAGATCATCGGGCCTTGATCGGGCGCTGCCGAAAATCACCACGGTGGCCTCCACCCCATGATCCTGCAGCATCAATTCCGCTTTCATCAGTTCAAGCTGCAAGCGCACCGGGCGCAAGTCTTCGCGCTTCATGAAATCAAGATCGCTATAAGCCAGCCCATAGGCAGATGAGCGGGTTTGCGGGGTATCGGGCACCTTTTTGGCCCGGGCCTCATCTTCGCTGGCGGAAGGAAAGGCGGATCGCCGCTGATAGGGTGGCAACATGGCTTGGCTTTCAATGATCGCCCCAATGGCGCATGGGGCATTGAGTGTGGGCGGATTTCATGGCATCGAACGATAAAGCCCCCAGCATAACGGAAAATGATCGGTGCGCGATGACAGAAAATAACAAGGCGGCGGTCCCCGCAAATGACCACCCTCTGGAAACACCCTCTGGCAAATCGGCGGAGACCGAGAATTTTCCCGTGGGATCGCGGCTCATTGCGGCGCATTTGCGGCCCCATGTGGGGCGTTTTTATGCCTTTGCCCGGGCGATTGACGATATCGCCGATAATCCCGATCTCGCCCCCGAAGACAAATGCACCCGGCTCGATATTTTTGCTGCCACGGTCATGGGCGAGGCCTTGGATGAGACCCCCCTCACCGCCCGGCGCCTTCATGAAAGCCTCAAGGAAACCGGCGTGCCGGTGCGCCATTGTCTCGATCTCATTTCCGCTTTCAAGCAGGATGCCGTGCAAAATCGCTATGAAAGCCTTGAGGACCTGATCGATTATTGCAATCGATCCGCCGCCCCCGTGGGCCGCTATCTGCTGGATCTGCATGGCGAAGATCAGGCCTTCTGGCCGATCAGCGATGCTTTGTGCAACAGCTTGCAGATCATCAATCATCTGCAGGATTGCGGCGATGATTTTCGCCAGATGAACCGCCTCTATCTGCCCCAAAGCTATCTGCGCGAAGCGGGTGCGATGGATACGGATCTGGGCAAGGCGAAAACGAGCCCGGCTTTGCGCGTGGTGATCGACCGCCTGATCGACAGCGTGCATGAACTGAATGATCAGGCAGCGCGCCTGCCCAAAGCTTTGACAAGCCGCAGGCTGGCCGCAGAATCGGCGGTGATCCTCAATATCGCCCGGTCGCTGACCACCGAGCTTGCCCGGCGCGATCCTTTGGCCGAGCGCGTGAGGCTCAGCCGCTGGCAAATCGCCATGGCGGCGGGCGGCGGGCTGCTCTCCGCCCTTGTCTCGCGCCCCCAACAACCTTCACCCAAAAAGCCGCAAAGCTGATGGAACTCCTCCTCATTTTATCGCTGATCAGCCTGTTGGCCTGGGCGTATCTGGTGTTTGCCCATCATGGCTTTTGGCGTGCCGATCAGCGCCTGCCCCAAAATACAGGCGCGCCTTTACACAATCTGCCCCCGATTGTGGCCATCATCCCGGCGCGCGATGAGGCCCACAGCATCGCCCGCGCGATCAAAAGCCTGCTCAATCAGCGCTATGAGGGGGATTTTCAGGTCATTCTGGTGGATGATGGCAGCCGGGATGGCACCGCCGCTTTGGCACAGAAAGCCGCCGATGACTGTGCCACGGGCCGATCCCTCACGATCCTGAGCGGACCGCCACTGGCCAAGGGCTGGACCGGGAAATTATGGGCTTTATCCCATGGGGTGGCCAAAGCAGGCGACACGGCCCGCTATCTTTGGCTCACCGATGCCGATGCCGAGCATGGCCCCGATGTGCTGGCGCGGCTGGTGCACAAGGCCGAAAGCGATGATCGCGATCTCGTTTCCCTGATGATCCGGCTGCGGGTTGAAGGCTTCTGGGAAGGCTGGCTGATCCCGGCCTTCATTTTTTTCTTCCAGATGCTTTACCCCTTTCCCGCCATCAATAATCCCAGCCAGAAAACCGCAGGGGCTGCGGGGGGCTGTATTCTCGTTCGCCGCCATCTGCTCGATCAGATCGGTGGGCTGGCTGCCCTGCGCGGTGCGCTGATCGATGATTGCACGCTGGCCGCTAAAATCCGCGATGCGGGCGGGCGTTTATGGCTGGGGCTGGCGGATGACAGCCGCTCTTTGCGCGGCGCCGATGGCTTGAAGCCTTTATGGATGATGGTAAAACGCACCGCCTTCAGCCAATTGCATTTCTCGTCATTTTTGTTGCTTGGCACGATTCTGGGTCTCGCCATCGTTTTTCTGCTTCCCCCCTTTGCCACAGTTGTCGGAATTGTGACCGGGCGGCTCGATCTGATGCTGAGCGGTGCCATGAGCTGGCTTTTGATGATCATTGCCTATCGCCCCACCCTGCGCGATTATCGGCGCAACCCCTTGGAAGCCTTCGGCCTTTGGCTGATTGCCGGGCTTTATGCGATGATGACGGTCCATTCCGCCCTCGATCATTGGCGGGGCAAGGGCAGCCAGTGGAAGGGGCGTGATTATGATCGCCATGGCACCTTAGATAGCCATGAACCGGATGGCGGGCCTTGATTGCCAAGGCTGCACGGGATAATTGCCTTGGTCTGGGCAGGATCAACATGAAGCCATGAGCACCGTGACACCGAAAGCACAGACAACCATCCATGAAGATCGGCGCCGGCTGGCCCAACAGGTACGGGCCGCCGGATCATCTTTTTATTGGGCGATGCGCCTGATGTCGGCAGAGCGCCGTGCCGCGCTGTTTGCCATCTATGCTTTTTGCCGGGATGTGGATGATATTGCCGATGGTCTTCTCTCGAATGGCGACAAGATCACCGCGCTTGCAGCCTGGCGCCAGCGCATCGATGGGCTTTATGATGGCCGGGCGGCCGATGATCCTCTCGATCGTCAGCTCTTGGCCGCGATCGGGGATTTCGGGCTGTTGAAAGAGGATTTCATCGCCGTGATCCGGGGCATGGAAATGGATGCTGAAGGGCCGATCCGGGCGCCATCTTATGAGCAGCTTATCGATTATTGCGATTGCGTGGCATCCGCTGTGGGGCGGCTGTGTGTGCGGGTTTTCGGGGCCCCCGAGGCCGAAGGGCGGCGCTTGTCGGATCATCTGGGCAAGGCCCTGCAACTGACCAATATCATTCGCGATGTGGAAGAAGATGCGGATATGGGGCGGCTTTATCTGCCCCGCGATCTGCTGATTGAAGCCGGGATTCCCGAAACCGATCCCAAAACCGTTGCCCGTGCGCCCGGCCTTTCTTTGGCCCGGCAGGCTTTGGCCAAAGAAGCCGAGGCGGAATTCACCGCCGCCCGGGGCGCGCTCAAGGCCTGCCATGAAGGCGATCTGCGCCCGGCGGCGATCATGATGCATGTGTATCACCAGATTTTTCTGCGGATGCGCGATCAGGGGTTCAAGGCCCCGCACCGATCCGGTTTCGGCCCCCTGATGAGCAAAGGCGAAAAGCTGTGGATCGCGGCCAAGATTGCCCTGGGAGGCCGATCATGGCGCATATCCACATAATCGGTGCCGGCCTGGCGGGGCTGGCGGCGGCCACGCGTTTGGTCGCGTGCGGGCATCAGATCACCCTTTATGAAGCCGCTGCCCGGGCCGGGGGGCGCTGTCGCTCATTTCATGATGAGCAGCTTGGGCTTTTGATCGACAATGGCAATCATCTGATGCTCTCGGGCAATCGATCATTACATGCCTATCTCGATGAAATCGGCGAACGCGATCCGATCAGCGGGGCGACACATCACCTGATCGGGCCAGACGAAGCGCGCTTTCCCTTTTTCGATCTGGAAAGCGGCGAACGCTGGACCCTCGCCCTTGATAAAGGACTGTGGCAGGGCTGGGTTTTTGATCGCAAGCGACGGATTCCGGGCAGCCGGCCGCGCGATTATCTGTCGGCTCTCAGCCTTTTGATGGCGCGCAGGTCTGAACGCATCACCGATCGATTGTCGGTCAATCATCCCCTTTATCGCCGCTTGTGGGAACCTTTGGTGGTAGCGGTGTTGAATTGCGCCCCGGCAGAAGGCTCGGCCCATCTTTTGCGCCGGGTTTTACGCGAAAGTTTTGCCCGTGGCGGTGCCTATTGCCAGCCCCGCATGGCGCGCCTGAGCCTTGCCCACTGCCTGATCGATCCGGCTCTGGAAAAGCTGCAAAAAGCCGGTGCCACCATTCGCTTCCACAGCCGCATCAACCGCCTTGATCTGGCTGATGGGCGGCTTCAGGCCCTCCATCTTGGGGATGAGCTGATCCCGCTCGGGGCCGAGGATCAGGCAATCTGCGCCACCCCCGCCCCGATTGCCCGCACCCTGCTGCCTGATCTTTCCACCCCGCCCGATGGCGAGGCCATCGTCAATATCCATTTCCGGCTCCCCCCCAAGGCGGCCGATCCGGTGCAGGATGGTGCATCGGTCGAGATCATCGGCCTTGTGGGTGGGCTGTCGCAGTGGATTTTCCTGCGTGATGAACTTGCCTCCGTCACCATTTCAGCGGCCAATGAGGTTGCCCGAAGGCCCGCCGATGAGATCGCCCGCATCTGCTGGGGCGAAGTGAGCCGGGCCTTGCAACTTAGCGATCAGCCCCTGCCGCCCTTTCGGGTGATCAAGGAAAAGCGCGCGACCTTTGCCGCCACCCCCGAAGCCGACGCTCTGCGCCCCCGTGCCGCCACGCAATGGGCCAATCTGGTGCTGGCCGGAGACTGGACAGCCACCGGCCTGCCATCGACCATCGAGGGGGCCATTCGCTCGGGCCATAAGGCGGCCCATATATGCCTTCAGAAAAGTCGGGCTTTTCAACAGCACAAACCGCCCTTAAATAACCAACACACATATAATGCGGGATCGGGCCAAGAGGCAAAGGCGCCCATCCAAAGCGGAGTGAGAACGACGTGAGGAGTGAAGCGTTAAAACAAACAAACGTGGATGATCGCCTTGATCAGGTGATCGGTGACGCCCTGACCACGCTCAAAACCCGTCAGCAAAAGGATGGGCATCTGGTTTTCGATCTGGAGGCCGATGCCACGATTCCGGCGGAATATATCTTTCTCAATCATTTTCTGGATGAACGCGAGCCCGAACTGGAACAAAAGCTGGCGCGCTATATCCGGTCGATTCAGCAAGATGGCGGGGGCTGGCCGCTTTATCATGGGGGGGCGCCGGATATTTCCGCCAGCGTCAAGGCCTATTTCGCCCTGAAGCTTACCGGCGATGATCCCGATGCGCCGCATATGAAAAAAGCGCGGGCGCTGATCAAAAATCTGGGCGGGGCCGAAAAAACCAATGTATTTACCCGCTATGCCCTTGCCTTGTTTGGCGAAGTGCCATGGCGTGCGGTGCCGGTGATGCCGGTGGAACTGATGCTGATGCCTCGCTGGTTTCCCGCCAATATGTGGCGTTTTTCCTATTGGTCGCGCACAGTGATCGCGCCCCTGCTGATTTTGGCTGCCTTAAAGCCCCGGGCCATCAATCCCACCGATACCCATATCCGGGAATTATTTATCACCCCCCCGGAATTGATCAGGGATTGGCAGCAGAACCCCACCGGTCGCTGGACCGGCAAGGCCTTTTTGCAGCTTGATAAAATCCTGCAAAAGCTGGAGCCGCATTTCCCCGCCAAAACCCGCCGCAAAGCCATCGAGCGGGCGCTTGCCTTTTTTACCGAACGGCTGAATGGCGAGGATGGTTTGGGGGCGATCTTCCCCGCTATGGCCAATTCGGTGATGGCGATGGAGGCTTTGGGCTATCCCAAGGATCATGAAGCCCTGGTCACCGCCAAGGAATCGATCCGCCTGCTGGTAACGGACGGCGAAGGCGAAAGCTTTGTGCAGCCTTGTCTGTCGCCGATCTGGGATACCAGCCTGAGCCTTCATGCCCTGCTCGAATCGGGGGAAGCCCCGGCGGGCGAAACCGTGAAAGCGGCAGGCGATTGGCTGGCGTCCAAACAGATTTTGGATGTGAAGGGCGATTGGGCGCTGAAGGCCCCCGATCTGCGCCCCGGCGGCTGGGCTTTTCAATATAACAATGATCATTATCCCGATGTGGATGATACCGCCGTGGTGGCCATGGCTTTGCATCGCACTCAGGATCCCGGCTATAAGCAGGCCATTGATCGCGCCGAAGAATGGATCATCGGCATGCAAAGCAGCAATGGCGGCTGGGGTGCGTTCGATATCGATAATCATGATGATTATCTCAATCATATCCCCTTCGCCGATCATGGGGCCCTGCTCGATCCACCCACCGAGGATGTTTCGGCCCGCTGCCTCAGCTTTTTGGGCCAGCTTGGCCATGATCAAAGCCATGAAGCCGTAGCGCGCGGTGTTGCCTATCTCAAAAAGCTGCAAGAAGACGATGGCTGCTGGTACGGGCGCTGGGGCACCAATTATATCTATGGCACCTGGTCGGTTCTGGCGGCGCTCAATGCCGTGGGCGAGGATATGACCGCACCTTATGTGCGCAAAGCCGTGGAATGGCTGAAAGTCCGGCAAAATCCCGATGGCGGCTGGGGTGAATCGGGCGATAGCTATTATGACGACAAAAAACGCGATCCCGCGCCCAGCACGCCTTCCCAAACATCATGGGCCCTTTTGGGCCTGATGGCCGCTGGCGAAACCGAAGACGAATGCGTTGCCCGCGGCATTGGCTGGCTTTTGGATCATCCCCGCACCAAGGATGGCCGCTGGGAAGAACCCTGGTATAATGCCGTGGGCTTTCCCCGGGTTTTTTATCTGCGCTATCATGGCTATAGTCATTATTTCCCGATCTGGGCGCTGTCGCGCTATCGGGTGTTGAGCCGATCCAATGATAAAAGCGTGCAATGGGGCATGTGATGCAACAGCAGGCAGCACAAACATCATGGCTTTAGAACGCGCCTCCTATCGCAGCCTTGTGGGCATTTTGGGGCTGGTGCTCGGGCTGGTGATCTATGCCCTTGGGATCATCCAGATCGGGGTGCATCTGTCTTTGGCATCGCTTTGGCTGCAAACACCCTTTTATGTCTTTGCCGGGCTTTTATGGCTGTGGCCCGCGCGCTGGCTGCTCAGATGGATTGGCAAGGGCCGCAGCAGCAGCGATAAAAAGGGCTAAACGGCCGGTTCTGAAGCTTTTTCAAAAGGAAGCACATCATGGCCAGCAGAGCTTTATCCGTTGATGCAATCCTGTTCGATGTTTTCGGCACCATGGTCGATCATGATAGCGCTTTGCTGGAAACGCAGGCAGAGCTTGGGGATGGTGCGCGGGAACTTGCCGATCTGTGGCGACGCAAGCAGCTTGAATATAGCTGGCTGCGCAGCCTGATGAACCGCCCTGCCGATTTTTCCGATGTCACCCAAGATGCCCTTGATTATGCTCTGGCGGCCTTGGGCCTGCCCGGCGATTGGCGCGATAAAATGATGGCCAGCTATCAAAAGCTTTCGGCTTTTGATGATGTGGCCCCTGCTTTGTGCGCCTTGGCGGATTTGCCCGCATCCCTTGCCCTGCGCCGGGCCGTTTTATCCAATGGCAGCCCCGCCATGCTGACATCGGTTTTGACATCCTGCGCGATCATTGATCATTTCGAAGCCCTGATCTCGGCCCGCGATGCCGGCGTTTTCAAGCCGCACCCTCTTGTTTATCAACTGGCCTGTGATCGCCTGCATCTTGATCGCCACCGGCTGTGCCTTGTGTCCTCGAATGGTTGGGATATTGCCGGGGCCGCGGCTTTCGGCTTCAAAACCATTTGGGTCAATCGTCATGATGATGCCATCGAACGCTTGCCCGCCCGGCCCGATCATATCATCAGGGATCTCAGCGCCCTGCCCGCCCTTTTGGGGGCCTGAACATTGGTTTGAACGCCGGCCTGAACGCCGGCCTGAACGCCGGTTTGAACGCCGGTTCGCGGCGCTCATAACTTACGTCATCAACTTGCGCCGCGCCGGACGGAGGTCAGCAAAAAAAGATTGACCGCAAAGCTAGCCCGGAAAGCGATAATCGCGGAACTGTTCACGCAGGGCCATTTTATGGATTTTGCCGGTGGCGGTATGGGGGATGCTATCACGGCACACCACATCATCGGGCATCCACCATTTCACCACCCGCCCGTGCAGATAGGCCAGCATGTCATCCTTGCTGATGCTTTTCCCCGGTTCGGGCACGATAATGAGCAAGGGGCGTTCATCCCATTTGGGATGCGCGATCCCGATCACCGCCGCTTCCCGCACATCCGGGTGGCCCACGGCAGCATTTTCAAGATCGATGGAGCTGATCCATTCCCCTCCGGATTTGATCACATCTTTCGAGCGATCGGTGATCTGCATGAAGCCATAGGGATCGATTTGCGAGACATCGCCGGTATCGAAAAATCCATCCATATCAAGAATATCGTCATCACGATTGAAATAGGCTTTGGCCGTCCACGGTCCGCGCACCTGCAAATGCCCCGATGCCTTGCCATCATGGGGCAGGATATGACCTTCAGAATCGACGATGCGCAGTTCAACGCCAAAAACAGCCCGGCCCTGCTTGCACTGCACATCCATCCGGCCATCGAAATCGAGTTCGGCGGTCTGGGCATTATGGGTGCCCACGGTGCCCAATGGGCTTAATTCGGTCATCCCCCAGGCATGGCAGACCCGCACATCATAATCGCGCTCGAACGCTTCGATCATCGAACGCGGGGCCGCCGAGCCGCCGATGGTGACCTTCTTGAGATAAGGCAAGGATTTGCCGCTGGCCCGCAGATAGGTGAGCAAAGCCAGCCACACGGTTGGCACCGCAGCGGTCACACTCACCCGTTCGCTATCCAGAAGGGTCCACATGGTTTCGGGATCATGATGGGGGCCATTCAGCACCAGCTTTGCCCCCACCATCGCTGCCAGATAGGGCACGCCCCAGCTATTGGCATGAAACATCGGCACCACCGGCAAAACCGCATCCCGGGCGCTGACCCCCAGCGTATCGGTGGCGGCGGCGGCAAAGGTATGCAAAACATTCGACCGATGTGAATATAAAACACCTTTTGGATCGCCTGTCGTTCCGGATGTATAACAAAGCCCGGCGGCGGTGTTTTCATCCAGATCGGGCCATGGATAGGCCCCATCTTCATGGGCAATGAGATCTTCATAGCACAAAGGATTGGGAATTTTGGTGGCAGCGGGCATATGCGCCCGATCCGTCATGATGATGAAATGTTCGATGGTTTGAAGCTGATCGAGCAGGGGTTCGATCAGCGGAATGAAAGTGAGATCAAGGCAGAGCACCTTATCGCCGGCATGATTGGCGATATAGGTGATCTGTTCGGCAAAAAGGCGCGGATTGATGGTATGTGCCACCGCCCCCATGCCCGAGACCCCGAACCACAGTTCCACATGCCGCCATGTGTTCCACGCCAGCGTGCCCACACGATCCCCAAGCCCCACCCCTAAGCGCTGCAAAGCCTGCGCCAATTTTTTTGATCGCAGATGCAATTCCCGGTAATTGGTGCGATGAACCGGCCCTTCAACGGAATAGGTGACAATTTCCCGTTCGGGATGGGCCCGTGCGGCATGGTCGATCAATTTCGATTGCAAAAGCGGCCAATCCTGCATCAATCCTTGCATCATACTCCCCTTCTTGATCCATCAATTCTTGTGATCCTTGGGCCTGATTGTAGGCACTTGGCCAAAGGGCGCAATCGAAACACGCATGGCCTCCCACTGCTGTGAGGATGGGCTGCGAGGATGGGATGCGAGGATAGCGTGATGTCTTGCATCCCGTCTCCGCCCAAGGGTGCCAAACTTCTGCCGCATCTTCCTGCAAACATGTTAGGGTCTGAAACCTTTTCCGCCCTTTTTATCCAAAGCGAATTTTATGCTGAAAGCTCACATGATGATCAAGACTGTTCCCGCATCTTTGCGGTGGGCCACAATCGGTCTGTTTTTTGCCCTTCTGTCTGCCTGCGCCTCGACAAGCAATGATGGGGCGACCCCAAGAACCGACAGAACCCAGCAAACCGATGATAACAGCTTTGATCAGCGCACGATCCTTGATGCCAGCAAAGATGTGTTCGGCGAAGGGGCCGAAGGCCTTGGCGGCATCATCGAAGCCATTTTCGCCGATCTGGGGCGGCCCAATGCCTATATCGCGGGCGAAGAAGCGGGGGGTGCCCTGATCGTGGGCCTGCGCTATGGCAATGGAACCTTGCATCACAAGATCGAAGGCGCCATGCCGGTGCACTGGACCGGGCCATCCATCGGCTTTGATGTGGGGGGCGATGCCGCCAAGGTGTTTACGCTGGTTTATAATCTTTATGATACCGCCGATATCTATCGCCGTTTTCCGCAGGTAGAAGGGCAATTTTACTTCATCGGCGGATTGGGGGTTTCCTATCATCAGCGCGGTGATGTGATCATTGCCCCCATCCGGCTGGGTGTGGGCCTGCGGGCGGGGGCCAATATCGGCTCCTATAAAATCACCCGGGAAAGCACCTTCAATCCCTTTTGAGTAAAAGCGGCCGCAGGCTTTGGGCCAGAATATCGGCCCATTGCCTTTGGCCTTCAGCGTTGGCGATCAGATCCTGACGGATTTCGATGGTGGCCTGCATCAGGCCATGGCGTTCCCCATGGCGGTGCATGGTATAATAAAGCTCGGCCCCTGAATAAGGCTGGTTATCGCCCACATCAAGGCCCCAATCGCTGGCCAGTTTCGGCTGCATGGCCCGATAGAGGCGATCATCGCCTGCATAAAGAAAGCCGATCTGCCACGGGCGCGGCTCCCCCTTCATCACCGGGGTAAAGCTGTGGAGGCCGATGACAATGGGCCGCTCGCCCCGCGCCATCATGCCCGCCAGTTGATCTTCGGCGGCTTTGTGATAGGGGTGAAACCAGCGATCAAGGCGGGCGGCGCGGGCCGCTTCATCAAGGGCCGTATTGCCGGGAATGGGAATGCCATCGCTGATCGGGGGGCAGGGATCCTGGGTTTCGGGATCGCGATTGAGATCCACCACAAGGCGCGAAACCGGGGCCAGAAGAGCCGGTGCATCAAGGAGATCAGCAAGCAAAAGGCTGACCTCTGCCGCCCCGATATCCACCGCGATATGCGTGGA
The DNA here is from genome assembly GCF_029946565.1 of Iodidimonas sp. MBR-22. NCBI lineage: Bacteria > Pseudomonadati > Pseudomonadota > Alphaproteobacteria > Iodidimonadales > Iodidimonadaceae > Iodidimonas > Iodidimonas sp. MBR-22. The sequence continues at coordinate 56,946 of NZ_JARKVQ010000005.1, read as the reverse complement.
GAGCACCGCGCGATCAAGGCCAAGCCCCTCATAATCATCAGGGATATGGGCACTGGCATGATCGCATAAAATCAGCACACCGCCCCGGCCTTCGGGTCGATAAAAATGCGGGGCCGCCTTTTGTTCATCCATCATCGCAAAAATGTGCATCCGATTGTAAAGATTATGTCTGGACCTTTCCGGTCTGATCGGTAAGCCTATCGGTCTTCACTCTTTCCTGTCCACTCACCGAAGCGCGAGACCCCATGTCATCGAGCCATTCCCCTAACGAAAACAGAAGCCTTCGCCGCACGCGAATCATTGCAACCGTTGGTCCTGCCTCATCAAGCGCCGAAATGCTGGAAAAGCTCTGGCACACGGGCGTTGATGTGTTCCGCCTGAATATGAGCCATGGCGATCATGCCGACAAGGCCGATATCGTGGCGCGAATCCGGGCAATCGAGAAAAAGATCAAGCGACCCATCGCGATCATGGCCGATCTGCAGGGCCCCAAATTGCGCATCGCCACCTTTGCCGAAGGCTCGATCCTGCTCAAGAAAGGACAGCGTTTCACCCTTGATCTGGTTGATGAACCGGGCGATGGCAAACGGGTTTATCTGCCCCATGCCGAAATCATCGAGGTTTTAGAGCCGGGCATGCAGGTGCTTTTGGATGATGGCAAAATCAGGCTCGAGGTGATCGAGCGCCGCGATCAGGCCATCGTCACCCGGGTGCAGGTGGGCGGCACGCTTTCCAATCGCAAGGGCGTGAATGTGCCCGATGCCGTTTTGCCCATGGCGGCGCTGACGCCGAAGGATCTGCGCGATCTGGATTTTGCCCTTGATCAGAATGTGGATTGGGTGGCGCTTTCCTTTGTGCAGCGCCCCGAAGATGTGGCCGAAGCGAAAAAGATCGTGGCCGGGCGCGCCGGTGTTCTGGCCAAGATCGAAAAGCCCAGCGCTGTGGACCGGATCGAAGCCATCGTTGAACTGGCCGATGCGGTGATGGTGGCACGCGGCGATCTGGGCGTGGAATTGCCGGTTGAAGATGTGCCCGGCGCCCAGCGCAAGATCATCCGCGCTGCCCGCGAAATGGGCAAGCCCGTGGTGGTGGCCACCCAGATGCTGGAATCGATGATCAAATCCCCGGTGCCCACCCGCGCCGAGGTCTCGGATGTGGCCAATGCCGTGCATGATGGGGCAGATGCCATCATGCTGTCGGCGGAATCGGCGGTGGGGGATTATCCCATCGAAGCGGTCACCGTGATGGCCAAGGTCGCGGTGAAAGAAGAAGGGGATCGTGGCCAAAGTCGCCTGCTGGCCAAAACCTTTACGCCCCATGCCACCGCAGAAGATGCCATTTCCGCCGCCGCCCGGCAGGTGAGCGAAACGGTGGGGGCGAAAGCCATCGTCACCTTCACCTCATCAGGGGCAACGGCTCTGCGCGCCGCCCGCGAGCGGCCTTCCGTGCCGATCATGGCGCTGACCCCCAATGAACGGGTGGCCCGCAGGCTGTGCATCGTGTGGGGATTATTCGCCGTGAAAACCCGCGATGTCGATAGTTTCGAGGAAATGTATCAAAAGGCGAAGCGCATGGCTCTGCGCTATAAATTCGTCAGCGGCGGGGATCGCATTGCCATCACCGCAGGTGTGCCTTTTGGAACCCCCGGGGCCACCAATGTGCTGCATCTGGCCTGGATTTCCGGGGATGAGCTTAAGGGCTGGGAATGATCCCCGGTTTTTGCGCTTACTCTAAGCGGCCATCAATCAGGCTGATCTCCACCGGCTCGAAAGACCCTTCGGGCCGGTGAAGCCAAGCGGTGGTCACACAGGCGTCCTGCCCCATGGCCGCAGCCGAACCCGCCTTTTTCGCCGGATTTGGCGAGAGGGCCGTGATCAGCCAGATCCAGCCGGGATAAATGGCCGCGGCCAGATCGGTGGATGATGGCCGGGCCAGCCCGCCCGGATGGGAATGATAAATCCCGATGATCTGTTCATCCCGCCCCCTGAGATCCCGCTGCCAGCGCAGATGCACCCGGGCATCCAGCTCGAACCGGTTGGGCTCTGCCGCCTTGTTGGCTGAGGCCACCGCCCTTGTGACCCTGCGCCCCACCCCGATCAACAGGCCGCAACATTCCATCGGGGCGGCGGCGCGGGCGGCATCCTCGATCTGCGCCAGAAGATGCGAGCCAAGCTGAAGGCGGTTCATAACCAGCCGGGATCGCCGCCATCCCATGGCCGTGCGACTTCCCCCGCTTGGGAAGATGACCAATGGGCCGCGCTGGGGCTTTCCCCATCCCCCATCATCTTGTAAAGAATGGCAGCCAGCAAACCCACGAACCCAAGGGCTGTGACGATTGAAACCACCAACATGATTTTAAGGGCGCGCCGATTGCGCTGCTGATGATCGGACAAGCTGGCGTCCTGGCGATCAACGTCCCTTTGGGCGACGGTTTGGGCGACAGGGGAATGGTCTGTGCCCCCGATCTGATCCTTTTCGTTTTTTTGCATTTTAAAGCCCTATCAGGATTGCCATGACACCGCCCCTTCCGCCCCCGGATTTTCTTGAGGATGAAGCAGACAGCGCCGACACCCGCTTCATCGGGATTGCCGATGCGCAATCGGCACCGGATCGCCTTGATCGCTGGCTGACCGCGCATGTGGCCGAACTCACCCGTTCGCGGATCAAGGGGCTGATCGAAAGCGGGGCCGTTACCTTGAACGGGCAGACGATACTGAACCCTTCGGCCAGCGTCAAACCGCAAGATCGGATCAGCCTCGATCTTCCGCAGCCCGAAGCCGCCACGCCGCAGCCCCAGAATATTCCCCTTGATATCGTGTATGAAGATCAATCCCTGATCGTGATCAACAAGCCCGTGGGCATGGTGGTGCACCCCGCCCCCGGGGCGCCCGATGGCACCCTTGTGAATGCCCTGCTCTATCATTGCGCCGATAGCCTTTCGGGGATCGGCGGGGTGCGCCGCCCCGGGATCGTGCATCGGATCGACAAGGATACCAGCGGCCTTCTGGTGGTTGCCAAAACCGATCAGGCCCATCAGGGGCTGGCCGCACAATTTGCCGCCCATGATGTGGAACGGCGCTATATCGCCTTTACCCGGGGCCATCCCCCGGCACAGGCGGGGCGCATCGAGGGGGCCATTGGCCGCCATCCGGTCAATCGCAAGAAAATGGCTGTGGTCGAGCGGGGCGGCAAACACGCCATCACCCATTATCAGATGTTGGCCGCATGGTGGGTGGCCGGGGGATCGCCTTTTGCCGCCAAAGTGGAATGTCGCCTTGAAACCGGGCGCACCCATCAGGTACGGGTGCATATGGCCCATATCGGCACCGCCCTGATCGGAGATGCGCTTTATGGCCGCAGCCTGCGCCCGCCTGCCCGCACCCCTCCCCTGCTGACCCAAGCGATCAGCAGCTTCAAACGCCAGGCTCTGCACGCCGCCGATCTGGGCTTCATCCATCCCGAAAACGGCCAATTCTTGAAATTCAGCAGCCCTTTGCCATATGATATGGACAATCTTGAACGTCTTTTGGAACGTTTTGGCAGCGCCTGACGTTTTTCCAGTGTATAAGAAATCGACAGTTGAGCGGATAAAACAGAACCGGGCTCATCCCGGCTGTTATCAACAAGTGACTGCGGCAAAAGCTGCGAAAGATCGCTTGTCAAGATCAGGAGACCACATGATGGCCGACATCAATCTTCCCAGCCTTTCCCCCGAAGGCAGCCTGACGCGCTATTTACAGGAAATTCGCAAATTTCCCATGCTCCAGCCCGATGAGGAATATATGCTGGCCAAAGCCTGGGCCGAGCATGAAGATTCCGAAGCCGCCCATCGCATGGTGACCAGCCATCTGCGCCTTGTGGCCAAGATCGCCATGGGCTATCGCGGCTATGGCCTGCCGGTGGCCGAGCTGATTTCCGAAGGCAATGTGGGGATGATGCAGGCGGTCAAGCGCTTTGATCCCGATAAAGGCTTTCGTTTGGCCACCTATGCCATGTGGTGGATCCGGGCGGCCATTCAGGAATATATTCTGCGCTCATGGTCTTTGGTCAAGATCGGGACCACCGCCGCCCAGAAAAAGCTGTTTTTCAATCTGCGCCGGATGAAGGGGCAGATTCAGGCCATGGATGAAGGGGATATGCGCCCCGAACAGGTGGAGCATATCGCCACCAAGCTTGGGGTCACCCATGATGAGGTGATTTCGATGAACCGCCGCATGTCGGCAGGCGATCATTCCCTCAATGCCCCCATGCGCGCCGATGGCGATGGCGAATGGCAGGATTGGCTGGTGGATGATACCCCCGATCAGGAAAGCCGCTATGCCGAAAGCGAAGAGCTTGATGATCGCCGGCTCATGCTGCTGGAATCGATGAAAAGCCTGAACGAGCGGGAACGCCATATCCTTACCGAGCGGCGGCTGAAAGATGATCCGATGACCCTGGAAGATTTATCGAAGGTTTATGATATCAGCCGCGAGCGCGTGCGCCAGATCGAGGTGCGCGCCTTTGAAAAGCTGCAAAAGGCCATGCGCAATGCCGCCTTGAAGCACTATGGCACGGCCGAAATCGATCATCAGCCTGTGGCCTGAACGAGGGTCGTGACCCCTTAAGTCTCGGCGGGGCGTTCTTCCAAAGAAGAGACGCCCTCCCCCCATTCCCTGATCATGGCCTTACGCTGTTCGCCCAAGCGTTCTGCGTGGCCCTGATTGAGATAATGCTGGATGCCTGCGGTTATCACCGGGCAAACCCATAAAAGCGCAGCCCCCGCCCCCGCAGCCCCCAGCATCACCGTCCAGGCCATCAGGTCCGTGAGAATCTCCATCAGCATCACGAAGCTGGGGCCCGCTTCCCACATTTTCACCAGATAGGGCAAAACCCCCGAAAGATTGAACGCAAACATGGCATTGAGCCTGATCCCCCGCTCGGGCGTCACATCCGCCAACAGCAGCACCAATGTGGGCAACAGGCCGATGATCAGCAAAGCCGCAATCGGTGGAGCCGTGAACAGCATCCCGGCAAAAGCCATATAAGCAATGAGCCGCCCGCCGCCGCCATAGCGTTTGCCGCCCGCCCCCCGGGCCGAGGCTTTTTTTGCCCCTGTTTTGGTTTTTTTGGGTGATGTCGGTTTTTTGGCCATTTATTGCGCCTGCAATGATAAAATGGTGATGGTGATCAAAACCACCAGCCAGCCCAGCGCCGATGCCGCCCGAAAGCCTGCCAAACGGGCCCCTTTATCCGATGGCTTCACCCCACGCCGCAGGCGCTTCATCGCCTGTTCCAGATGAAAAACCTTGTTTTTCGCTTCGGAAAAACCCCGATAATCCACCATTTTCAGATGCGCCAGATCAATGATCGCGGTGAGCCTGCCCAGATCGCCGGTTTTGGCCAGTTCATCCAAACGCTCTACCACCATGCGGCGGCGGGTGCGGCTTTTCAGGGTGTTCGCCAATGGTTTCAGGCTTTTCACCAGATGTTCGCTGAGATTGACCAGCAATCCCGCCTTCAGCTTGCTTTGCAAAAAGGCCAGAAGATCCGCCACCGCCGCCATCAATTGCACGGGATCCCGGCGGCTGATATCAAGGCGGCGCACATAGCGTTCGGCCTGTTCGGTATGGGCGCAGAAATAGGCCAGAACATGCTCATCCAGCAAAGGCGATAGCTCGGAGCTGTTTTTCGCCACATGATCGAGAACCATCAGCAACCGCCTAGGCGAGGTGATCCAATAATCCTTCAAGCGCGGGCTTAGGCATTGCAGGCTGGGGTTCATCTTATATAAAATGCACAAAAGCCCCATCCGGCCTTTATTCCGGCGCATCATATCCACCGCCTGCCTCAATTCGATCTGCAAAGCATTGGCGGCGGGATTGCGATCAAGGGTGATTTCAACGATAGCTGGCAGCACATTATTATCGAAAATATGCGAAACGATGGCTTGGCGGGTTTCATCTTCGGCATGAAAGGCATCGACCATCGCTGGCCCGATTCCATCGAGACAAACCGACATGCCGCGATAGCGCAAGGGCCCCATGGGATCGAGATAGGCACAGGCCCGCGCCACCAAAGCATGATCCCCATGCCGCCCGCTCGATAGATCGCCTTCCCGCCGAACATCGATCAGCTTTTCAAATTTTTCGCTGAAAAGCTCGGTGGTGATCATATTCTGCGCCCAGGACACAAAATCGATCTGTCGCAAAAAAATCGCGGCATCCAGGGGATTGCGGGCGAAATCGCGGGCGAGAAGCCGCCGATCAGAATAGCTTATCCGGCGAAAAGTGACCGGCCGGGCAAAGGTCCATAACACATTCACCGAGCGGCGATTGGGCATGGTCGATTCCGCCCAGGCCCGCACTTCTTTCAGGGTCCAGCGTTCTTCCTGATCATCATTGAGCAGACCGCGCAAAAGATTACCAATCACACCCGGAACCTCGACCCCTGCGGCATGGGCCCAGAACGATCCCTGACCCATGCGGGCCGCAAACATCTTGTCCTGATCCTTCACCGCATCCGGCAAGCGCCCGATATGGGACGACAATAAGGTTGCCCCCAAGGCATAGAGATCGCAGTGCAAACTGCCCTCGCCCCGCCCCAGACTATCTGCCGAAGATCGTTCCAGCGGTTCGAAATGCGTCGGTTGCGCCGCTGCGGGGGGGGCGCTGAAACAGTCCCCCAAAACCACATCTTCAAGCCCGGAACTTGTGAAAAAGATGTTATCGGGGCGAATGGCGCGATGGGGGATGCCCCGGGCGTGCAGGGCCGATAGCGCCTGAATGAGCGAGGGAATGACATATTTGCGCAAATGATGGCCACTGATGACATTCTTGGCCGCCACTTCGCTCAAAGATGGCCCGGTGGGGGCCTGCACCATGATCACCAGACGTTCAGGCCCTTTGGGAACCGGACGCATGATCTGTTTGCGCACCGGATTGAGAAGACTGGTGGTAGGTGCTTTCAATAGAGCATCCAGCACATCGTCCCGATGGGTGGTGCCGGGCCGCATGATCAGGGCATAAAAGCTGGCCGCATGATCCTTGATATCGGTTACCGAATAGGCATCGGCGCAAGGGCTGCTGAGCCAGACCAAAGGCCGATCAAGATTGATTTTATAACGACCATCCAAAAGTGTGGTGGCAGATGATCCCTGCCCATCCCCGCCTGCCTTTTCATGTGCCTGATCATCAGCCTTTTCATCGGGCGTATCTTCTGCTGATCGAGGGGCTTTGACCCCGCCTTCAACCGAAGCTTTCCCGGCGGATGGGCCCGGGATTTTATCTTTTCTGATTTGCAGATTTGCTTCGGCCATGGGGCTTTATTCACCAGGATCATCATTTAATCCCGATTTAAACCCAATGGCCCTTAAATACGCGTTAACCTGCGCTGATTTTACGAGGGAAACAGGCCCCCTTCGATAAGGCCTTTTATTGGAAGGGATCGCGCATCAGGATCGTATCATCGCGCTCGGGGCTTGTGGACAGCATGGCCACCGGAGCGCCGATCAGTTCCTCGATCCGCCGGGCATATTTCACCGCTGTGGCGGGCAGATCGCCCCAGCTCCGCGCCCCTTCGGTGCTTTCCGACCAGCCTTCAAGGGATTCATAAACCGGCTCCACGGCCGCCTGACCTTCCATATCGGAAGGCAGATAATCGAGCCTCTTTCCATTCAGCTGATAGCCGATGCAGATTTTCACTTCATCCAGACCATCGAGCACATCAAGCTTGGTCAGGGCAATGCCATCGATGCCTCCGATCTGAACCGCCTGACGCACGAGCACCGCATCAAACCAGCCACAGCGGCGCGATCGCCCGGTGACCGTGCCGAATTCGCGGCCCCGTTCGCCCAATCGGCGGCCCACATCATCGAATAATTCCGTGGGAAAAGGCCCCGATCCCACGCGGGTGGTATAGGCCTTGGTGATCCCCAAAACATAATCGAGGCTGCCCGGCCCCACACCGGCACCACCTGCGGCTTGCCCCGCCACGGTATTGGATGAGGTGACAAAGGGATAAGTGCCATGATCCACATCGAGCATCTGGCCTTGTGCCCCTTCAAACAGAACCCGCTTTCCTGCCGCCCGGGCCTCGGCCAAGGTGCGCCACACCGGCGCCAGATAGGGCAGAATTTCCCCCGCAATGGCCATCAGATCATCGGCGAGGGCGGCTTTATCAATGCCTTCGGCCCCCAATCCGGCGCGCAGGGCATTATGATGGGTGAGCAGGCCATCGAGGCGGGTTTCCACCGCCTTGCGATCCGCCAGATCGCACATCCGCAAAGCCCGGCGGCCCACTTTATCTTCATAGGCAGGGCCAATGCCGCGCCTTGTGGTGCCGATTTTCACGCCCGATGTTGCATCTTCGCGCAGGGCATCAAGCTCGCGATGAAAGGGTAGGATCAGGGTGGCGTTTTCCGCGATTTTAAGATTATCGGGCGAAATCTCCACACCCTGCCCGCGCAGGCGCGCCATTTCATCCCTAAGCGCCCAGGGATCGATCACCACCCCATTGCCGATCACCGAGATTTTTCCCGAACGCACAATGCCGCTGGGGAGCAAAGATAATTTATAGACAACCCCATTGATGACCAGCGTATGGCCGGCATTATGGCCCCCTTGAAAACGCACCACCACATCGGCGCGTTCGCTCAGCCAATCAACGATCTTGCCTTTTCCTTCATCGCCCCATTGCGAACCCGTCACCACGACATTGGCCATCGTCCGTTACTCCTCACTCAGTGGCGTGCGATCATCAAGAGACCGGGCCAATCCGTTTTCATAGACATGCGAGCAGCCTTCAAGGCCAGCCTGCACAATGATATCATCCACCGGCTCCAAACCCTGCACCGTTCGCCAACCCACGACCCGCAGGCGCTGGGCATCAGCCATTTCGGTTCCGAAAGGAAGGTAGATGCGCGGCTTTTCCGTTGGTTCCGGCACCGCCCGCAACAGGCTATCGAGATACATGGAAAAGCCCACGGCGCTTTCCTCGCGGCCATCGGGGGCGATCACCTCATAACGGCCGCCACGGCCCAGTTCGCCCGAGACATGCGCGGCAAAAAAAGCAAAGCCCACCCCGGTTTGAAATTCAAAGCCCCGGCTTTCACCGGGATCGATGGTCACCGCCAGATCATCGATGCCATCAGAAACGGCCCGGGCCAGATCACCCAGATTATCGCGGATCACCGCCGCCTCGCCCGATAAAGGCAAGGCATCGAGGCGCCCAAGGGCCTCGACCGCTGATCCCGCCACCGCCATCAGATCGGTGAGAAGGCCGCGCGCTTCATCATCGAAATCGGCCAGGGCCCCCGCATCTTTTGCATCCAGCGCCCGGCGGGCTTCATGGGCGGCAGCATCATCAAGCCCCAATTGCCGGGCAATCGCCGACACCAATGTGGGGGAAACCAGATCGACCGAAAGCCCGGCAATCCCCAGATCGCGCAAAGCCAGAGTGGCCAGCGCGATGATTTCAAGATCAGCCGCCAGGCTGCGAGAGCCGATCAATTCCACCCCCGCCTGCCGAAATTGCCGGGCCGGGCGCAATTGGGTGCCCTTCACCCGTAAAACATGGCCCGCATAAGACAGGCGCAAGGGCCGCCCCCATGCCCCCATTCGGGCGGTGGCAATGCGCGCCACCTGCAAGGTCATATCCGAGCGCACGGCCATCATTTTCTGGCTCACCGGATCGAGCAGCCGAAACATGGATTGCGCCCGTTCGGCCATCCGTGCCTTGGCATGATCGGGAAAATGGGCGCGCTGATCAGCGGAGGACGCCAAAAGGCTGTCTTCAAATTCAACCAAAGGCGGGGCAACCCGTCGATAGCCATGCTGGGCTGCCACCGCCATCAGCCGATCCACCATCTGCGCTTCATATTCCGCCCAGGGCGGCAGATCATCGCGCAAGCCTTCGGGCAACAAGGCGCGTGGGGCTCGGTTGGGCGCAGTCATGATGATCCACTCTCCATTGATCAGAACAGCTCAGGCCATTGATCAGAACAGCTCTGGCGCGCTTGCCTTTAAAAGCGAAGACACGTTGCCTGCTGGACATAATCCAGTGCAAGCACCGCGTCGAGCATCTCTTTGGAAATTTCCTGATCCACGGCAATCAAAGCGACTGCATAACCGCCCTTTTGTGATCGGCCAAGATTGAAGGTGGCAATATTGAGATCATATTTGCCCAAAGTGGCCCCCAGCGCCCCCACAAAGCCGGGCCGATCATCATTGATGATATAAAGCATATGATCGGAAAGCTCGGCTTCGAGCGACACCCCATGCACCTCAACGATCCGCGGCGCCCGATTCGAAAACAGGGTTCCGGCAACGGTCCGGGTCTGGGCATCGGTGGTCACGGTCAGGCGAATCAGGGTGTGATAATCGCCTTCACGTTCATGCACCACTTCCGATACATCGATATCGCGTTCCCGCGCAATCACCGGCGCATTGACCATATTCACCGATTCCAGAATGGGCTTTAAAAGCCCTTCCAGCACCACTGCTGTTAATGGGCGGGTATTGAGGCCTGCCACATGGCCTTCATATTCGATGGTGACTTTGGTCACCCCATTGCGGGTGAGCTGCCCGGCAAAGCCGCCGATCTGCCGCGCCAAAGCCATATAGGGCTGAAGCCGGGGGGCTTCCTCGGCGGTCATGGAGGGCATATTGAGGGCATTGGTCACCCCGCCGGTGAGGAGATAATCCGCCATCTGTTCCGCCACCTGAATGGCCACATTCACCTGCGCTTCGGTGGTGGATGCCCCCAGATGCGGGGTTGCGATCAGATTGGGCGTGCCGAACAGCGGATTATCGGTGGCCGGTTCCTGAGCAAACACATCAAGGGCCGCCCCGGCGATATGGCCGCTTTCCAGGGCTTTTTTCAAAGCCGCTTCATCGATCAGCCCGCCCCGGGCGCAATTGATGATCCGTGCCCCTTTTTTCATCAGGCCCAAAGCCCGTTCATCGATGATATTGCGGGTTTTATCGGTGAGCGGCGTGTGGAGCGTGATGAAATCGGCGCGCTTGAGCACCTCATCCAATTCAAGCTTGGTGACACCCATTTCCTTGGCCCGCTCGGCTGAAAGATATGGATCAAAGGCCAGCACCCGCATTTTCAAGCCCTGGGCGCGATCGGCAACGATGGAGCCGATATTGCCACAACCCACGATCCCAAGGGATTTCCCGGCGAGTTCCACCCCCATGAAGCCCGATTTTTCCCATTTGCCCGCATGGGTTGAGGCATTGGCATCGGGGATCTGCCGGGCCAGCGAAAACATCATCGCAATGGCATGTTCGGCGGTGGTGATGGAATTGCCAAAAGGCGTGTTCATCACCACGATGCCATGATTGGTGGCGGCCGCCAGATCGATATTATCGATCCCGATCCCGGCCCGGCCGATGACCTTCAGATTACCGGCGGCTTCCAGAAGCTTTGCCGTGGCTTTGGTGGATGAGCGCACGGCAAGGCCATCATAGTGCCCGATGATCGCGGCCAATTCATCCTTATCGAGACCGGGCTTTTCATCAACCTCAACCCCACGTTCACGGAAAATCTCCGCCGCCCGAGGGCTCATTTTATCAGCAATCAAAACTTTAGGCATGGGTTCATCCTTTATAGGCGGCTGCCATGGGGGCGCCACACAATGTGATCAAATATCAGGGTTTAATCTTTGCTGACCGGGCCTTTGGCCCGATCATGAACGACTTGGGCCGTTAGGCCCGATCATAGGCGACTTTCATCAGCAACGGGGGGCACTCAGCCCTGATCATCACCCGCTTGCGCCTTCACCGTGGCATAGGCCCAATCCAGCCAGGGCATCAGAGCTTTTAGATCCGATGCTTCAACCGTGCCCCCGCACCAGATGCGCAGGCCGGGGGGGGCATCACGATAGCCGCCGATATCAAAGGCTACGCCTTCGCGATCGAGGATCGCCGCAATGGCCTTCGCCAAAGATGCCTGCTGATCGCCATCAAGGGCGATAAACCAGGGATCGATGATCGATAAACACACCGAGGTGTTGGAGCGGATCGCGGCATCGGCAGCCAGAAAATCCACCCAATCGGTGCGCGATACCCAATCTGCGACAATCGCCAGATTGGCATCGGCCCGCGCAATCAGGGCATCCAGCCCGCCGATCGATTCCGACCAGGCAAGGGCATCGAGATAATCTTCAACACACAACATCGAGGGCGTATTGATGGTTTCACCCTTGAAGATCCCGGCATTGAGATCATTGCCCTTTTTGATGCGGAAAATCTTCGGCAGGGGCCAGGAGGGCGTATAGCTGCGCAGGCGTTCGACCGCGCGGGGGGATAAAACCAGCATCCCATGGGCGGCTTCCCCGCCCAGCACCTTTTGCCATGAAAAGGTGGTGACATCGAGCTTTGACCAAGGCAGATGCTGGGCAAAAGCCGCCGAGGTGGCATCGCAGATGGTCAGCCCCTCGCGATTATCGGCGATCCAATCGCCATGGGGTACGCGCACGCCCGAGGTCGTGCCATTCCATGTAAAAACCACATCATGGCGCGGATCGATCTGCGACAGATCAACGATCTGGCCATAATCGGCGGTCAGCACCCGGGTATCTGAGAGGCGAAGCTGCTTGACCGCATCGGTCACCCAACCTTCGCCAAAGCTTTCCCATGCCACCAGATCGACCGGGCGGGCCCCCAGAACATTCCACATCGCCAGTTCAACGGCACCGGTATCGGAGCCGGGAACGATGCCGATCTGATAATCAGCGGGAATGCCCAAGATTTCACGGGTTTTTTCAATGGCAGCGGCAAGCTTTTTCTTGCCGACAGCAGAACGGTGGGAACGGCCAATGGGTGCATCGGCAAGAGCGGCGGGCGTCCATCCCGGCCGTTTGGCGCAAGGCCCTGATGAAAACAGGGGACGCGCAGGACGGTTCGTCGGTTTCATTCTGTTTCCTCTCCTTACAGAGAGCGCGCGCCTCATTGGGGAGGCGTGGCCCACCGGGGAAACTAAGGATCAAAAACAGCTTGTCAATTGAAATATGTGATCTTGCGAAGAAAAACCCCGCATGAATTTATCCGGCACTGCTTTCAAAGGCTTTTTCCCGCCCGGTCAGCCACCAGAAGCGGATCGACTGCACGATCACCGAAAAAATACTGGCAATGAGGGTGGCTTCCAGCAATCCGATCAGGCCGCGATCCCATTCCACCGCCAAAAACCATGACAAGGGCAGCATCAACCCCAGATAAGCCACGCCCTGAATGGCGGTGGGCCACCAGGTTTCCCCCAAACCGCGCAAACCCATGGAAATCACCGCCTGCCCGCCATCGAAAATGGTGACATAAGCCACGAAGATGATCGCCGGAATGGTGATCGCCGCCAGTAGCTTATCATCGGAATGAAGGGCATAGATCCATTCGGGAACGGCAAGGATCACCAAAGCCGCCGCCGCCATCAGCAGAAATGACAGGAAAAGCCCCGTCCACCCCGCAAGGGCGGTATCGAGAGGATCGCCGCGCCCATGGGAAATCCCCACCCGCACCGCCGTGGCCGAACCAATGCCCACCGCCACCATGAAAGGCAAAGACAGCACATTGAACACGATTTCCTGCCCGGCAAGGCTTAAAGCCCCCAGTTTTTCCGCAATCACCACAAGCCCGGAAAAAGCCCCCACCTCGGCCCCGATGCTGACCGCCGAGGCATAGCCGATGGTACGCTGATGGGCCCAATCGCGCCAAGATAGGCCATGGGGGCGGCGCAGGCCAAAGCGCTGCATCGCCGGGGCATACCATAAATAGCCCAAAAGCATGAAGGCGAGCACCCAGCGCACTGAAGTGGAGGTGATGGCCGATCCCGCCGCCCCCAGTTCCGGAAAGCCATAATGGCCATAGATCAGCCCATAATTCAAAAACACATTGACGCCATTGGCCCCGATCAGCGCCAGCATCGGGATGATCGGTTTTCTGATGCCTTCCAAAAAGCCGGTGCAGCAGAAAAAGATCAGATGCGCGGGCAGGCCCAGCCCCAAAATGATCACCAGATCCGCCGATTGCGCCGCGATCACCGGATCGGCAGCCAAAAGCCGCATCCAAAAATGCGCAGGCAGGGATAACAGCAGCATGATGCCGCCGATCCACAAAGCATAAGGCATCGACCGCCGCCACACCCGGCCACATTCGGCTTCATCGCCCCGACCATAGGCCGAAGCCGTGCACACGATCACCCCCATCAACAGACCGATGGCCACCACCAGCAGAAACGAGATCACCGACCGATTGGCCAAAGACAGCCAGGCGAGTTCGGCGGTGGCATAGCGGCTGACCATCACCGTATCCACAAAACCCAGCGCCAATATGCCAAGCCGGGTGGCCATCGCCGGGGCCGACAGGCGCAGCAATTCGGTGAGATGCCGCCTCAAACGCCATTGCACCCAGTTCAGATCAGGGGTTTCTCCTGCATTTTCAGCAGGGCTTTCCGGTGAAGCGGGTGCTGGTGTTTCGTGTTTTGTGCTATCCATGATCCTTTAATGGTCCTCTGCCCCGTCGCCACGCACCCGCCAAAAACGGGATGGCGACAGCGTGCCCTGCGCCTTTATGCTCTTGCGCGTGCCGGGCTGGCAAGTCAACCATCTGTTGGGGGAAAAGCAATGCCATTGAAAACGCCGATCTGTAATCAACTGAAAATCGATCATCCCATCCTGCTCGCCGGGATGGGCGGCGTTTCCTATGCCGAGCTGTGCGCTGCCGTTTCCAATGCGGGGGGTTATGGCACCCTTGGCATGGCGATGCTGGGGCCCGATGACATCCGCGATCAGATGCGCCGGGTGCGCACCCTGACCGATAAGCCCTTTGGTGTTGATCTGCTTACCGCCCTGCCGCAATCCCTCACCCAATCGGTAGATGTGATCATTGAAGAAGGGGCATCATCCTTCATTGCCGGGCTTGGGGTGCCCACAGCGATCATCGAACGCCTGCATGAAGCCGGGCTTTTGGTGATGAGCATGTGCGGCAAGGTGGATCATGCCAAAAAGGCCGAGGATGCGGGCGTTGATATCGTGATCGCCCAAGGCACTGAAGCCGGCGGCCATACCGGCAAGGTGGCGGGGATGGCGCTGATCCCGCAGATCGTGGATGCCGTTTCCATCCCGGTTTTAGGGGCAGGGGGCATTGTGGATGGCCGGGGATTGGCGGCGGCGCTGGCTTTGGGCGCTGCGGGGGTGTGGATGGGCACAAGGTTCATCGCCTCCAGCGAAGCCCATGCCGGGGCGGCCTATAAAAATCGCCTGATCACGGCGAACGAGGCCGATACCATCGTCACCCGCTGCTATTCCGGCAAGCCCATGCGGGTTGTGCAGAATGCTTATGTGGCAGATTGGGAGAACCGGCCCCAGGATATCCAACCCTTTCCCATGCAGGCGATGATGAGCCAGCAGGCCGGTGTTTTGGGCGGCATCGCCGGGATATTGGAGCCATTGGATATCGCCCGCGATTGCCTGCCCGCAGGCCAGGGCACCGGTGCCATCCATGATATCGTGCCCGCCGCCGAAATTATCCGCCGCACCATGGCCGAGGCGGAAGCCCGCATCACCGAAATGCACGGCCTTCTTTAGTGCTTAAAACAGCGACCCCAGCCTTTAAAACAATGATCCTTGCCCGGTCGTGCTTTTATGTTTGGGTTTAGGTTTTGTTGGGGCTTTCGCTGGGGCTTCGGCCTTGGATCGCGTGCTCTTGGCTTCAACCAAAAGCCGCGCCCGACCATCATGCAATTCGGCCTCGACCGGCCTGCCGGGCTTCAGGGCGGCAATCTCGCTGATCGGGCGGCCTGTCTCATCGCGCAAAACCGCATAGCCGCGCGCCAGCACGCCTTGATAGCTCAGGCTTTGCAAAAGCCGGGCAAGGGCGCTGATCTGCTGCGCCCCGCCGGTTAAAATCTGCTTTTGCGCGGGCTCAAGCCGACGGGAAACCGCCTGCATTTCATGGCGTTTATAAACCAGCATCTGCTGCAGCCGGGCCGGGCCAAGGGCCGGGGCCACCTGCCCCAAAGCCAGCCGCCGATTTTGCGCCACAAAGCGCAAGCCGCGGGGCAGACGATCCGCCAGATCATCAAGCTTTTGCCGGGATAGCCCCAACAGATCCTGTGGTCGGGGCAAGCCGCGGCCCAGACTGTGTATTTGATCGGCCAGCCGCACAAAAAACCGCGATTTCCCATGATCAAGGCGATGATTGAGCTGGGCCAGTTGCGCCAGCAATTCGCTGCGCACGGGCACCGCCATTTCCGCCGCCGCCGTGGGCGTGGGGGCGCGACGGTCAGAGGCATGATCGATCAGGGTGGTATCGGTTTCATGCCCCACCGCCGAAATCACCGGGATGGCGCTTTCGGCCACCGCCCGCACCACCGCTTCTTCGTTGAAGGCCCAGAGATCCTCGATCGAACCGCCACCCCGCGCCACGATCATCACATCGGGCCGGGGGATCGCCCCTTGCTCGGCCTGCTGATTGAAGCCGCGAATGGCGGCGGCGATTTTCTCGGCCGCCCCCTCGCCCTGAACCGGCACCGGCCAAAGCATCACCCGGCGCGGAAAGCGATCCGACAAGCGATGCAGAATATCCCGGATCACCGCCCCCGTGGGCGAGGTGACAATCGCAATCACCTGCGGCAGATAGGGCAAGGGCCGCTTGCGCTCGCTGGCAAAAAGCCCCTCAGCGGCCAGCTTTTTCTTCCGCGCCTCTAAAAGCGCCATCAGGGCCCCCGCCCCTGCTGGCTCCATCTGTTCGATCACCATCTGATATTTGGAACGTGCAGGATAGGTGCTGAGCCTGCCGGTGACCAACACCTCGAGCCCATCCTCGGGGCGAAAACCCAGCTTGGCCACCACCCCGCGCCAGCACACCCCATCAATAGCGGCACGATCATCCTTCAGGCTTAAATAAAGATGGCCCGATCCATGGAGCTTCACCCCAGACAACTCGGCGCGCAGGCGCACATGGCCATAGGTATCTTCCACCGTGCGCTTCAGGGCGCCAGCCAGTTCCGAGACCGTGAATTCATGAATATTGTGGCTGGGTTCAATCATAGCCCCTTGTAAACCGCGCCGGGCCCGGCTTCAATGCCGCTCATTCATAATCTCTGCCAGAATCATTGCCAGAATCATTGCCAGAATCTCCGCCAGAATCTCCGGCCCTTGCCAGCCTCGCCCCCGGCCCTTAAAAGCAGGGCGCATCGGCATGGATCATCGCAAGATGACGATCACAAAAGGAACGCCTTCCATGAACATCCTTGTCATCGGTGCGGGCGGGCGCGAACATGCCCTGTGCTGGGCCCTGGCCCGATCCCCTGCCTGCGCAGCGCTTTTCTGCGCGCCGGGCAATGGCGGCATGGCCGAATTGGCGCGCGCGGTGAGCCTTGATCTGGCCGATCATCAGGCGATCATCGATTTTTGCCGCAGCATGGCCATTGGCCTTGTGGTCATCGGCCCGGAACAGCCCCTTGTGGCCGGGCTTGTGGATGATCTGGCCCGCGCCGGGATCAAGGCTTTTGGCCCCTCGGCTCTGGCGGCGCGGCTCGAAGGATCGAAAGGCTTTACCAAGGATCTGTGCGCCAAATATCATATCCCCACGGCGGCCTATCGCCGCTTTCATGATGCGGATGCCGCCCGCATCTATGCCCGCCAACAGCCGCTGCCTCTGGTGATCAAGGCCGATGGGCTGGCCGCTGGCAAAGGGGTGATCATCGCTGATAGCCATCGCCAGGCCGAGGCCGCCATTGACGATATTTTAGGCGGGCAATTTGGCGAGGCCGGGGCCGAACTGGTGATCGAAGCTTTTCTGGAGGGCGAAGAGGTCAGCTTTTTCGCTTTATGCGATGGCGAGCGGGCCATTTCCTTTGGCAATGCGCAAGATCACAAGCGGGTGGGCGATGGCGATCAGGGCCCCAATACCGGCGGCATGGGAGCCTATTCCCCCGCCCCGATCTTTGATGCGGCGCTCGAAGATCAGGTGATGGCCAGCATTATCGCGCCCACATTGGCCGCCATGAAGGCCGAAGGCTGCCCTTATAAGGGTGTGCTTTATGCCGGGCTGATGATCACCGCCGAAGGGCCGATGCTGATCGAATATAATGCCCGCTTTGGCGATCCCGAATGTCAGGTGCTGATGATGCGGCTGGCATCCGATCTGGTGCCCCTGCTTTTGGCCAGCATCGATGGCACGCTGGGCGATCAAAAGCCCCGCTGGCATGAGGATGCAGCCCTCACCATTGTGATGGCCGCCAAGGGTTATCCCGGCCCTTATGAAAAGAGCACCGTGATCAAGGGATTGGATAAGGCCGCCCTGATGGAGGGGGTGGAAATCTTTCATGCCGGAACCAAAAGCACGCCTGCGGGCGAGGTGCTGGCCCATGGCGGGCGGGTGCTTAATATCGCCGCCACAGGAAAAAGCGTGGCAACAGCACAGGCGCGGGCTTATGCAGCGATCCGCGAGATCGATTGGCCGCAGGGTTTCTGCCGATCCGATATCGGCTGGCGGGCCATTTGAGGGTGATCAGTGAAATTTGCGATCCGAAAAGTTGTTGCCGCCTTCGGCTAGGGCATCCTCGAAAACGCTTTTAAGCTGCTGCGCAAGATAGGTTTTCAAGAGTTCCTGCAATTTTGACACGTCCACCGGGCCTTTGGTGAAAGCTTCATCCGCGGCTTCCAGCGCTTCATAATAAGGTGTTTTATTATTTGAGATAGCTTCCGGTATGGTTTGACGCCCCGGCAGACGATCCCCGATGCGGCAACATAAAACCACATAGGAAATAGCCCGTGAGGTTCGGCCATTGCCATCGGTGAAGGGATGTATCCAATTCAAACGCCACATCACATAGGCGCATAAATGAAGCGCCTCGGACTGCCAATGATCATTCACCTAATCACACATCTCTTCAATGAGACTGGGCACAAGATGGGCGGGCGGTGGCTGATGACGGCTTTTCCCGATGCTTACAGACCCGGGCCGAAAAACACCTGAATATTCCGACAGATCAGCCAGCGCAAGCCGATGCAAGCCCAAAATCAGGGATGGCCTGAGCTTGAAATCTCTACCGTCACGTGAAACACTATCTATGGTATCAAGCACCGCATCAAACTGACGCAGGGCATTTTCCGCTTCTTTCCGGGCTATCGCATCCGGATCATTTATAATGTTCGGCGCTTGCGCAATGCTTTCGCGATCATCGGCCCCCACGCACCTATCCCTTTAAATGATCTGCTGCCTGAGCGATCATATTGGGCGTGATTCTATCGTTTTCAATCTTTGCGTTTCCATAGGCAAAACTTTGCCGCTGGGCTTCTGCAGCGCCTGCCGAAACAGGTATGTTTCTGGCTTTTTCGTATAAGTCCTGCAATTCGGGCGGGAAAGACTCACAATTTTCCTTATGTTGCATTGTCTCGCTCCATTCCCTTTAAAAAAACTGCTGCAAAAAAACAGCATGACAGCACGCATGAACAGGTTTGAAAATGAGGATTATGAAACCAAAACGCAAATCAATTATAATGAAGGCCCTTTTTCTTGAGGTCGAAATTCTTCCTCAAAAAAACAAGGCCTCCATGATGTGCACGCGAAATAGGCGCAGAAATAGATAAAGGACGCAAAGCATGACCAGTCGTCAGGAGACCTTTTCCGGCACCATGGATGTGCGGGAGCGCCATCGTTTTGATGAGGCGGCCCTCGATGCCTATATGGCCGCGCATGTGGCGGGCTATACCCCCGGCCTTCATGTGGAGCAATTCAAGGGCGGGCAATCCAATCCCACCTATCGGCTGATCGATGGGGCGGGGAAGCGTTATGTTTTGCGCCGCAAACCCCCCGGGGTCTTGCTGAAATCCGCCCATGCCGTGGATCGCGAATATCGCGTCGTTACCGCCCTTGGCCAGCAGACGAGCGTGCCGGTGGCCCGCACCCATGCCCTTTGTACCGATGAGACGGTGATCGGCACATGGTTTTATATCATGGATTATGTGGAGGGGCGGATTTTCTGGGATGCCGCCATTCCGCAGGTTGAGAATGACGAGCGCGCCGCCTTGTTTGATGCCATGAATGCCACCATCGCCGCCCTTCATTCTGTTGATCATGAGGCCATCGGCCTTGGGGATTATGGCAAGCCGGGCAATTATTTCGCCCGCCAGATCGCCCGTTGGGCCGGGCAATATGAACAAGACGAAGAGGCCGGGCGCTTCGATGCCATGGACCGATTGGTAAAATGGTTGCCCGACAATATCCCCCCTGGCGATGAAACCACCATCGTGCATGGCGATTTCCGCATCGATAACATGATCTTTCATCCCACCGAGCCACGGGTGCTGGCGATATTGGATTGGGAATTATCAACTTTGGGCCATCCATTGGCCGATTTTTCCTATCATCTGATGATGTATCGGATGCCCCCCACCGGCTTTACCGGGCTTTTGGGCACCGATCTTGCCGCCCTCAATATCCCATCTGAGAGCGATTATATCGCCCGCTATTGCGCCCGCACGGGGCGCGCCCCCATTCCCGATCACGACATGAATTTTTATGTCGCCTTCAATATGTTTCGGCTGGCGGCTATTTTGCACGGCATCAGGGGGCGGGTAAAGCGCGGCACCGCAGCCAGCAAACATGCCGAAGCTCAGGGCCAGATGTGTGGGCCTTTGGCCGATCTTGCCTGGTCGCAAATCCAAAAGGGCTGATATTGATGCACAGGCTTTTGATCGATGGGGCCGCCATCGCCTATATCGACAGCGGCAGTGCTGAGGGCGGCAATCCTCATGACGCGGGCCATGCGCCCATCCTGCTGTTCATCCATGGCTGGACATCCGATCACAACACCTTTGCAAAACAGGTCGCCCATTTTGCGCCGCACTATCGCACCATCTGTGTGGATCTGCCCGGCCATGGGGAGAGCGATCCGGTAACCGGGGCGGCTTATGACATCGCTTTTTATACCCAAAGGCTTTCCGCCTTCATCGCCGCTTTGGGCTTGGCGCAAACACCCATCATCCCCATTGGCCACAGCCTCGGCGGGATTTTGGCGCTGGAATTGGCCGCCCGGCCCGATGCGGCCCATCCTTTGGCGATCCTGATCGATCCCGCCCCCCTCATCCGCAGCCCATCGGTGCAGCGTTCGCTCGCCCGCACCCAGCAGATGATCAAGGAGGTAGGGCGACGCCGTACCCAGCAGATTTTGGGCGACAAGGTGTTTTTTCGCCGCACTGATCCCCCGGAACTGCCCGATGAGGTGCAGCGCATCGCCGCGAAAACCGATGAGGACGCCGCCATCAGAACATGGGATGCGATTGTGGGCTATCAGGCCGAAAGCCCATTGCAAAGCGTGACCGTGCCGCTTTTATTCATCAATGCGGATCGTCCGCAAAACCGCGAGGAGGATATCCGGGCGCTGGTCAAAACCCTGCATTGGGGGCGCACCATCGGCACCGGACATTTCAATCATCTGGTGATGCCCGATCAGGTGAATGCCATGATCGGCGATATGCTGAGGCTTCATGCCGATGCGATTGTCGGCCTTTAGGGCTGAGACTTATCCTGAGACTGGGGATGCGGGGCCATATGCACCACCCTTTGGGGAAAGGGAAATTCGATCCCTTCGCGATGAAACGAATCCCAGATGGCCAGCATCACATCGCTGGAAACATTCACCACGCCCGCTTGCGGATCATTGATCCAAAGACGCAATTCCAGATCCACACTGCTTTCGCCAAAACCCATCAGCCGCGCCACAGGAGCCGGATTTTCGAGCACGCGATCCACCCCCAAAGCCGCTTCCTCCATCAGGCGCATGGCTTTGCGGATATCGCTATCATAGCTCACCCCCAAGGCGATCTTGCGCCGCACCCGGCTATCGGAAAAAGACCAGTTGATCACCGGCTGGGTAATCATATCCTCATTGGGGATAAGAAATTCCGTGCCATCGCGGGTGATGATCGAGGTATAGCGGGCGCTGAGATGATTGATCCAGCCATAGGTGCCCTGCGTTTCGATCACATCCCCGGGCTTGATGGAGCGATCCATCAGCAAGATCACACCGGATACGAAATTGGCCACCACCTTTTGCAGGCCAAAACCAAGGCCAACACCCAAAGCCCCGGAAAAAACCGCCAATGCCGTGAGATCGATACCCGTGGCATTGAGGGCAATCAAAAGGGCAAGGATCACCAGCGTGATGCGCGACAGTTTCTTGATCAGTTCGCGGGTCGATGCATTGATTTCATGAAGGCTGTCGAGACGTCCCTCGAGCAAGCGCGACAAAGCCAGAGCCAGCCAAATCAGCAGAACGAAGGCCAAAAAGCCCTTGATCACCGCGAGCACGGAAATCGATAAACTTCCCACCGAAAAGCGGACCGCATCCAGAACCCCGGTCAGGGGATCGAGCAACCCGGCAATATCAAGGGCCGCCAAGGACCATGCAAAAAGCGCCACCAGCCGGGCGATGAGGGCCGAGCGGATGAAGGTGACGGCAAAGCGGATCACCAGCCATGCGGTGATGAGGCTGGACGCCCCGGCCACAAGCCCTGTGGGAAATCCGGTTTGGGCGAGGAGGATGCGCCCCAAGGCCAACAGCAGCAAGGCCAGCAAGGGGAGCATCAGAGGCCGGATCATCTGGCCAAGACGACGCACCACCGCCTGTTCAAAAGAGGCCCGTTCAAAACTTTGATGGATGATCCCCGCTAAAAGCCATGCCAGCCCCAAGGAAAGGCCGAGGACCAGGCCCTGAAGGCCGCCCGCCAAAGAAAACACATCACTGCCAAGCCATGCTCCGATGATTTCGGACAGGCGATTTAAATGTTCAAGCGATGGGGCGGGGGCGTTCGGTTCCATGGCCGCAGTATCAAAGCGAACGCGTGGAAAAACCAGCAAAATGATGGGCTCAACCGGTATCCCGGCGATCACGAAAAAATCCGCGCAACAGATCGCGCGCCTCTCGCTCGGCAAAACCGGAATAGATATCGGGCTTGTGATGGCAGCTTTGCTGGGAAAAAATCCGCCCGCCATGGCGCACGCCGCCGCTTTTTTGATCATCGGCGCCATAATAAAGCCGCCGGATACGGGCAAGGCTGATGGCCTGGGCACACATGGCGCAAGGCTCCAGCGTCACATAAAGATCGCAGCCGATCAGGCGCTCGGAACCGATCATCGCCGCCGCCGCCCTGATCACCAGCATTTCAGCATGGGCGGTGGGGTCTTTGCGCGCCAGAACCTCATTCCCCGCCCGGGCGAGAAGATCGCCCGAAGGCGATAAGATCACCGCCCCCACCGGCACTTCGCCGCGGGCCGCAGCCTTGCGGGCTTCAGCCAAAGCCAGCGCCATGGGACTTGGGTCGTTTTTATCCATCAGATCACCATGGAAAGGCCGGCATCCGCGGTCAAGCCCTGAAAGCTTGCATAGATGATTGCCGTGGGCCCTGCACGGGCTTATGGTCTGCAATCGAAAAAACAGGACCGATATGAGCGCCCATTTGATATGACCAAAGACAACCCCACCCCCAAGGCCACGCAGGAACGAATCGCCAAGGCTTTGGCCCGCGCCGGTATTGGATCGCGCCGAGAGGTGGAGCGGATGATTGAAGCCGGGCGGGTGGCAATCAACGGCCAGATTTTGAAAAGCCCCGCCTGCGTGATCGAAACTCTGGATGGGATCGCAGTGGATGGCAAGCCGGTGATGCAGGCCGAAGCCACCAGGCTTTGGCGCTATCATAAGCCGCGCGGACTGGTCAGCACCCATCATGATCCCAATGGCAGGCCCACGGTTTTTGATCGCCTGCCCAGCCATTTGCCCCGGGTGATTTCGGTGGGGCGGCTTGATCTCAATTCCGAAGGGCTTTTGCTGCTGACCAATGATGGGGCGCTGGCCCGCTGGATGGAAATGCCCACAACCGGATGGCTGCGGCGTTACAAGGTGCGGGTACATGGCGCCATCGATGAAAAAAAGCTGCAGGGCCTGGCCGAAGGGGTGGTGGTGGATGGCGTGGTTTATGAACCCATCGAGGCCCGGCTCGACAAGATATCGGGCAGCAATGCCTGGCTCAGCGTGGGCTTGCGCGAAGGCAAAAATCGCGAAGTCCGCCGGGTTCTGGCCTCGATCGGGCTTGAAGTCAATCGCCTGATCCGTACCGCTTATGGCCCCTTCACCCTTGGCAGCCTGCCGCGCGGGGCGGTGGTGGAAATCGCCACCAAAGCGCTTTATACGCATTGCGGCGGCATTCTGGGGCAAATGGCCGATCAATCCATTGCCGGGCAGAACCGCAAAATCCCCAATCCCAAAAAATGGGCCAAGGCCAAACCGAAAGCAAAGCTGAGGTCGCGGCGATCCACCCCCCGCGATCCCATGGCATCCGCTGAATCCGCTACCAAAGTGAATGACAAAGCCAAAGGTGCGGCCAAAGGGGCAGCGAAACCCGTGCGGGGCAACAGGCCGAAAGATGGGCGCGACTGATGCGGATTATCGCCGGGCGCTTTCGCGGTCAATCCCTCAACAGCCCCAAAGACGACAGCATCCGCCCCACCAGTGATCGGATGCGCGAAAGCCTGTTCAATATTCTCTCCCACCGCCTGCGCCATCAGGCTATCGGGGACAATGACCCGGATGGCCCCTTTGCCGGGCTGCATATGCTGGATCTTTTCGCGGGGACCGGGGCATTCGGGCTGGAAGCCCTGTCTCGCGGGGCGGCGCATGTGACCTTTGTTGAAAACGCGCCCCAAAGCCTTGCTCTGCTCAAAAGCAATCTGGCCAAACTGAAGGCCACCGCCCATGCCAATCTGCTGGCCGTGGATGCCACCCGCCTGCCCAAGGCGCAGCGCCCCGCCGATGTGATCTTTCTCGATCCGCCCTATCACGAGAATCTGGCCATCCCGGCCTTGCAATCCTTGCAAAAGGGGGGCTGGATCAAGCCTTCGAGCCTGATCATCGTGGAAAGCGACGGCAAAAGCATCCTGCCGCCGGTGGCCGGGCTGGTTATGGACGACAGCCGTGCCATTGGCAAAAGCAGGCTGTGGTTTTTCCGCCCTGAAAACTGACCTTATCGGCGGCCGAAAAGCCGTTCGATATCCTTGAGCTTTAATTCCACATAAGTGGGGCGGCCATGATTGCACTGGCCGGAATGGGGGGTTGCCTCCATATCCCGCAAAAGCCTGTTCATTTCATCCAATGTCAGCCGACGCCCGGCGCGCACGCTGCCATGGCAGGCCATGGTCGCGCAGATATCGAGCAGCCGCTCTTTCAGGCTCAGCCCCTGATCCAGTTCCGCCAGATCATCGGCCAGATCCCGCACCAGCCGATCCGTTGCCACCTTGCCCAGCATCGCTGGCACTTCGCGGACCACCATCGCACCCTCGCCAAAGGGTTCCAGAACCAGCCCCAATTCGGCAAATTCATCGATTCGCGCGGTCAATCGCTCGCAAGCCGTGGACTCCAGTTCCACCACATCGGGCAAAAGCAGCATCTGGCGGGGGACGGATGCGGTGGCCAGCGCTGTTTTCATGCGTTCATAAACCAGCCGTTCATGGGCGGCATGCTGATCAACGATGATGATGCCATCGGCATTTTGCGCCACGATATAGGTTTCATGCAATTGCCCGCGAGCTGCGCCCAAGGGATAGCGGTCTTCGGATGCCCCAGAGGCCCCGACAAGAACGGCTCCATCTTCGGGGGCCATTTCATGGCGGGCCGAGGGGGCAAAGGAAAAGCCGGAGCCATCCGGGGTGGGTGCGGGCGAAACAGCCGGGGGAGACGATCCTTGGGGTGGGGATTGCCAATGCAGCATGGGATCATGAAACCCGGCACCTGCGGGGCGCGCGGGATAGGCTGCGCCCCCGCGATAAGGGATGGACCCGCCGGGGCGCACCGCCCCCAAGGCGGCATGGCTGATCGAGCTGGATGCCCGATGCCCGGCATCCCCCAAGGCGTGGCGCAGGCCCGAGACGATCAACCCCCGCACCAGCGCCTGATCGCGAAAGCGCACCTCGGCCTTTGCCGGATGCACATTCACATCCACAAAGCGGGGATCAAGATCGACAAACAGGGCCAAAACAGGATGGCGATCGCGGGCGAGAAAATCGGCATAGGCCCCGCGCACGGCCCCCACCAGAAGGCGATCCTTGACCGGACGGCCATTGACAAACAGATATTGCTGCTGGGCATTGCCCCTTGAATAGGTGGGAAGCCCCGCAAGCCCATAAAGGCGAATGCCTTCGCGTTCGGCATCCACAGCCATCGCATTGTCGCTGAAGACCCGGCCCAGAATATCGGCCAGACGGTTTTTAAGGGCTGCCGAAGGTTCGGCCATCGACCGTTCCACCTTGAACAGGATGCGATCCCCATCCGAAAGGCTGAAGGCCACCTGCGGCGAGGCCATGGCCAAACGCTTCACCACATCAAGGCAATTGGCGGTTTCGGTGCGGTCGGTTTTTAAAAATTTGAGGCGCGCCGGGGTGGCATAAAAAAGATCGCGCACCTCGATCCGGGTGCCTTCGGACTGAGCAGCGGGCAACAGATCGCCGATGCGCCCGGCATCCACGTCCAAGGCCCAAGCGTCTTTTTCGCCTTGTGCCTTGCTGCGCAAACCAAGACGACTGACCGAGCCAATGGAGGGCAGCGCCTCGCCCCGAAAGCCCAAAGTGGCAATGGCGGCCAGATCATCGGTTGTTCGCAATTTTGACGTGGCATGACGCTCGATAGCGGTCAGAAGCTCATCGCCGGTCATCCCGCAGCCATCGTCGCTAACGGAAATCAGCCGCCGCCCACCTTCGCGCAACGTGATTTCGATATGCTGCGCCCCGGCATCGATGGCATTTTCCACCAGTTCCTTGACCGCGCTGGCCGGACGCTCGATCACCTCGCCTGCGGCAATCTGATTGACCGTGCGTTCATCCAGACGATGGATTTTGCCTGTTGGGGGATTATCCATGTTCATCTTGCATCAGGACCAAGTCCGGCAGGGAAGCGCGCCGGGCTCAGCGCCGCCTTCACGCTGGTTACCAGCAGCGGATTTCAGCGGCGCCGGATTTTCAGCGGCGCTTAGGCTTGATCCGCTCGATGGTGGCACCATCACTTTCCAATCGGCGCGGTTCCATGCTCAGCAATTCAGAGAGCATCGGCCCCTTATCTACTGTTTTGGTATCGCCCCCCACCTGCGACCGCACATCCGGGCTGGTGGCTTCAAAATTCTCTAGAAAGGCAATCTCGCCATCCGATGGCGCCGGGGGCACCGATGTATGGCCGGGGAACAAGGCATCGATCACCTGCGCCGTGGGCTGAATATCCTGCGGCACCGGCACGCCGGGGCGCGGCGGACGCAATTGGAAATCGGGCGGCACCACAAGGGGGCGTTTATCCACCACCACAAATTCATCAGGGGGATTTTTGCCCGAGCCCACAAGCTCACCAACCCAGACACAGCCCGAAAGAGCCAGCATCACGGACCCCGGAACCAAAAGCCGCATCAAAACGCGCAAACCGGATGAGAAGGTCAAAGATTTTCCTCGTTCATCATATGAGATCAAAGAAACGTTGTCTCTGTTTTTAGGGACTTTCCGCGCAAACAACAAGGCGCATCAAAAAATCATTCAGGGATTTTTATCATGCGGGTGCACAAAACTATCCAAAAGCAGCAAAACAACGCCGACGGAAATCGCTGCGTCCGCCACATTGAAAATATAAAAAGACCAGCCAGCGCTATGGACATGGACGAAATCGGCCACCGCGCCATAAACCACGCGATCCCAGATATTGCCAACCGCCCCCCCCAGAATAAGGCCCAGGGCCATAGCCGGGAGCCGCAGGCGGGTGCGTTGCAGCCACACCGCCAAAAGCAGTGATATCAGCCCGGTGACAAGGATCAGAGCCAGCCGCCCGCCATCACTGCCCTGTTGTAAAAGACCAAGGCTGATCCCTTCATTCCACACAAAAGTCAGGCTTAAAAAGGGCAACAGGGGCAGGCTATCCCCGGGCTGCATCGCCAGATCACGCAAAATCCACAGCTTGCTCAGCCGATCGAGCACCAAAACCAAAAGCGCCACCGACCAGCCGATGCGGCGGGCGGCGCGCTGGGCGCGTAAGGAGGATGCAAAAAGCGGTTTCACCCCTGATCCCGACCCGGCCCATTTTGGCCGGATAATGATCCCTCATCCATCGAGGCGACGGCCTTTGCACAGCGTGTGCACAGATCGGGCGCATCCGATTGGCTGCCCACCTCTTCGCTAACGACCCAGCAGCGCTGGCATTTTTCACCCGATGCCATGGCCATCTCCACACTGACCCCGGCCACATCATCGAGGCGAAAGGCATCCGCCGGGCCTTCGCCCGCGATGATCCTAACCGATGAGGTGATGCAGATCTCGGCCAGATCCACATCCTGCAAAGCCTGATGCAACGTTTCATCCGCCACATGAAGGATGGGGGCCGCTTGCAATGATGACCCGATCTGTTTTTCGCGCCGGGCCACTTCCAGCGCCCCCGTCAGCACCCGGCGCACAGCCCGCACGCCAGCCCATTGTTCGGCCAAAGCATCATTGCGCCAATGCGCAGGGGTTTCGGGGAATTGCTGGCGATGCACGCTCAGTGCTTCTGCCCCAAAGCGGGCCTGCCACACTTCTTCGGTGGTAAAAACAAGGATCGGGGCGAACCAGCTTGTCAAACGATAGAAGAGAAGATCAAGCACGGTGCGCGCCGCCCGCCTGCGGATGCTGTCTTTCTGATCGCAATAAAGAGCATCCTTGCGAACATCGAAATAAAAGGCCGAAAGATCGAGGATGCAAAATTGATACAAGGCCTGAAAACAGGGATTGAAATCAAAATCGGCAATCTTTTCCCGCACCAGCCGATCAAGGGCTTCGGTGCGATGCAAAACCCAGCGTTCCAATGGCGGCATCTGATCATAGGGCAGGCGTTCGGCTTCTTCAAATCCCGCCAGATTGCCCAGCAAAAAGCGCAGGGTGTTCCTGATCTTGCGATAGGCATCCACCTGGCCCTTGATGATTTCCTTGCCGATCCGCACATCATCAAAATAATCGGTGGACATCACCCACAAGCGCAGAATATCGGCCCCATATTCATTGACGATATCCTGCGGCGACAGGCCGGTGCCCGCCGATTTCGACATTTTCCGCCCATCGGCATCAAGGGTGAAGCCGTGGGTGAGCACCGCTTCATAAGGGGGCCGTCCGCGTGTGCCGCATGATTCCATCAGGCTTGATTGAAACCAGCCGCGATGCTGATCTGACCCTTCCAGATAAAGGGAGGCAGGCCAATCCAAGTCATCACGGGATTCCAAAACAAAGGCATGGGTGCAGCCCGAATCAAACCAGACATCGAGAATGTCGGTCACCGCGTCCCAATCATCGGGCTGATGATCCGGCCCCAAAAAGCGCTTGGGGTCACCCGCAAACCACGCATCCGCGCCTTCTTCACGCACGGCGGCCACAATCCGCGCATTGACCGCCGGATCTAGCAGGATTTCACCGCTTTCCGGCTTTACAAACACGGTGATCGGCACCCCCCAGGCGCGCTGACGGCTGATCACCCAATCCGGGCGATCCGCCACCATGCCGCGAATACGGTTTTTCCCCCGCGCCGGAATCCAGCGGACATCCTCAATCCCCGCCAGCGCCTTATCGCGCAGGCCGTTTTTTTCCATCGAAATGAACCATTGCGGCGTATTGCGGAAAATCAGCGGGGCCTTGGACCGCCAGCTATGGGGATAGCTGTGGATGAAATTTGAACTGGCCAGCAGGCAGCCCACATCGGTGAGCAGAGCACAGATTTTATCGCCCACCTTATAAACATGATCCCCCGCCACCAGCGGCATGTGATCATAATAGCGGCCATCATCGGCCACCGTCATCGGGGTTTCAAGGCCATGGCGCTGACCGATGATGAAATCATCCTCGCCATGGCTGGGGGCGGTATGCACAAAGCCGGTGCCGGCCTCCACCGTGACATGCTCCCCCGGCAAAAGCGGCACATCGAAATCATAACCCTGCCCGCGCCATGGATGGGCGCACAGGGTTCCGGCCAGATCGGCCCCCGTCATCCGGCCCAGAATATGATGGCCGGTGATTTTGGCGCGATCCAGAACAGCCGGCAGCAAGGCTTCGGCCACCACAAAGCGCGCCCCACGCGCCAGCAGCGCCCCCTCGCCCGGACTTTCGACCTCGACCAGCACATAATCGATTTCGGGTCCGAAACAAATGGCGCGATTGGCCGGAATGGTCCAGGGGGTTGTGGTCCAGATGATGATGGAGGCATCTTTGAGCAAAGGCTGATCGCTGTGGATCACGGGGAAGGCCACATCGATCTGGGTCGAGCTATGATCGTGATATTCCACTTCCGCCTCGGCCAAAGCGGTTTTTTCCACCGGCGACCACATCACCGGTTTTGACCCCCGGTAAAGCGCCCCGGACGTGGCAAATTTCAACAGTTCCTCAACGATTTTCGCCTCGGACTCATAAGCCATGGTGGTATAGGGGTGATCCCAATCCCCCAAAATCCCCAAGCGCTTGAACTGTTCCCGCTGGCGATCGATCCAATCGGCGGCAAAGGCCCGGCATTCCTTGCGAAATTCGATGGGCTCCACCTCATCCTTATTGCGGCCCTTCTTGCGATAGGCTTCCTCGATCTTCCATTCGATGGGCAGGCCATGGCAATCCCAGCCGGGCACATAAGGTGCATCATGGCCGGTCATCTGCTGTGAACGGATGATCACATCCTTGAGGATCTTGTTCATCGCATGGCCGATATGGATATCCCCATTGGCATAGGGCGGGCCATCATGAAGAATGAACCGAGGACGCCCCCGGCCATCCGTGCGTAAAGTTTGATAAAGGGATTGCTGCTCCCATTGGGCGAGCCATTGCGGCTCTTTCTGGGGCAATCCGGCGCGCATGGGCAGATCGGTTTCCGGCAGAAAAACAGTGGCGCGATAATCGGCTTTGGCGGCTTCATCACCAGACATTTTCAATTCTCACTCAAATCAGGCAAAAGATCACGTGGAATACAGACGCCCCGGCCCCCTGATCGAGAGCCGGGCCGGTAATTCGCGCGCTTTTTCCAAGCCCGAAAGCCATGCCGCAGATCGGTTTCATTCTCATGGCCTGCCTTTTATCAATGCTGCATGAAACGGGCAAGCCTGCTGATCACGACCCTGGGGTCAGGCCCCATTAAGCCCCCTGTCGCGCCTTAGCGTAAGCGGGCCAAGGGGGTGGGGTTCTGCGCCAGATAGCTTTCAAGGCGGGGAGGCCGATGATGGCGGCGATCATGGGCCGGATCGGCCAGAATCAGCCGCGCCCGATCACAATCCATGGCAATCTGCGCTTTCAAGGCATCGAGGCCCGAAAATTTCTGCTCGGGTCGGATAAAATCAACCATATCCACCCGCAGCTCACACCCATAAAGATCGCCCTCGAAATCAAACAGATACACTTCCAGCATCACATCTGTTTTGGCAAAGGTCGGCCGTCGGCCCAGATTGGCGACACCCTCATGAACCTGACCCGTTTTCACGAGCTCGACCCGCACGGCATAAACCCCGAATGCCGGTTCCATAATATCCTTCAGCCTGAGATTGGCGGTGGGAAAGCCGATGGTGCGGCCCCGCCTGTCGCCTTCCTCCACCGTCCCCGATATGGACCACCAATGGCCCAGCATCCGGGCGGCCAGCCGGGGATTGCCAGCCTTCAGAGTTTCCCGCACCAGACTGGAGGAATAAACCACTCCGCCTTCAGGAGAACCATCCTCGGCATTATCAAAAGCTGGAAAGCGCACCGGTTCCACCACGCTCAGGCCAAAGCCTTCCATCTGGCCCATATAAGCGAGAAGATCGGTGCCGCCCGCCCTTTTCGCCCCAAAACGATAATCATAGCCCGCCACCAGATGCATCACCCCCAGTTCTGCACATAAAATTGTTTCCACAAATTCCTGGGGTAAAAGGCGCGATAAGGCCTGATCGAACGGCAGGCTGACCAGCAGATCCACACCAAATTGCTGCAGGAGCCATGCGCGATCCTTATGGGGGGTGAGCCTGAAGGGGGGATCCTGGGGCCGGAAAAAACTGCGCGGATGCGGTTCGGTGGTGATCACCGTCAAGGGCAGATTCATAGCCCGCGCCAAGCGGCCCGCCTCACCCACAACGACCTGATGGCCGCAATGAAATCCATCGAAATTGCCTAATGCTGCCACCGATCCGCGCAAATCATCGGGAAGAGAGCCAGGCTGGCTTATGAGGTCCACGGGGTATCTGGCTCCTTGATCTTTGGTATAAAAAGATGCCCACAAGCTGGGGATCGGATCGTGATCCCATGATCGGATCGTCTATTAAGGCGGTGCACTATAAGCGCTGGGCCAAAAAACGCACAAGGCTATCAGCCCGGCATGCCTTTCAAAAAGCCGATAGCAGAGATGGATATTGTTTGATAGCAATTAACCAGTTTTTTAGATGACCGGTATTAATCTGATGTCCTCTTAGCCGGCGGGGGCACTTTCTCGTCTCAATTCAGTATCAATTTCAAGGGTTTGAACAGTTATGGCCGTAGATAAGGCGATGCCCATCCTTATCGTCGATGATTATAAGACGATGCTTCGAATCGTGCGTAACCTGCTCAAGCAGCTCGGCTTTGATAATGTGGATGAAGCCACTGATGGATCACAGGCACTGGAAAAACTTCGCACCAAGAATTATGGCCTGGTCATTTCCGATTGGAATATGGAACCAATGACCGGCTATGAGCTTTTGAAAGAAGTCCGTGCTGATGGCCAGCTCAAAGGCTTGCCCTTCATCATGGTGACTGCGGAATCAAAAACCGATAATGTGATCGCTGCGAAAAAAGCGGGCGTGAACAATTATATCGTCAAGCCCTTCAACGCTGCGACGCTCAAGCAAAAGCTCTCGGCTGTGCTTGGAGATTTCTGATGGGTGCCGAAGAACTCCCGGAAAAGATCGAGGCTCTGGTCGATCATCTTCGGGGGAAACGGGATGAAACATTCTCGCTTGCCGATGTGGCTTCGGTCACCGAAGTGCTGATCGGCACTATGCGCACCTATTTCCGCTCGATCGATACCAATATCTATCGGGAATGTCGCACCTTGAGCGATTATATCGGCAATGCCCGGAAGGAAATTGCCGCGCTTCAGCCCAAGGATCTGGAAACCGACCGAATCCCCCGCGCCGGGATGGAGCTGGATGCCATCGTTCAGCAAACCGAAGAAGCCACCAACACCATCATGTCATCGGCCGAAGCGATCATGGGGGCCGATCCCAGTGATGTGGAAGGATTTCAGGAAACGGTGCAGGAGAATATCATGCAGATATTCGAAGCCTGCTCTTTTCAGGATATTACCGGCCAACGCATTTCCAAGGTTGTGCAAACCCTGACCTATGTGGAAACCCGCATCCATGAATTGCGCAATCTGTTGGGCATCACCGATGATGATGTCTCGCAAGCTGCGGAAGAGGGTTATCCTGAAGGCGATGATCGCAGCCTGTTGCGTGGCCCGGCTTTGGCAGGTGAAGGCATCGATCAGGATGCTGTGGATGCCTTGATGGGATCGGCCAAGCCTGCCCCGGCGAAGCCTTCTGTCGTCGCACCGCCCCCGGCAACAGAGGCACCAGAGGCAAAGGCCGCGCCAAAACCGCAAAGCCCAAAGCCCAAAGCGGAAGCAGCAAAACCAGCGGCTAAAGCGCCACCCAAGCCAGCGGCCAAAGCAGCAGAAAAACCTGCCGAAAAAGCCCCCCCAAAAGCCCCTGAGAAAGCAGCTGAAACATCAGGCGCAAGTGCACCGGTTTCCAGCAGTCAGGACGAAATCGACGCCCTGTTCAATTAGGGGACAAGACCTCTAAAGCCCGCTTTTGGCGTTTCAGCCCTGATCCTGCCAGGCCAGGCTGTGCATCCGGTAATCCGGTGCGGCCCGATGATGACCAATCAGATGATCCAGGCCATGGGCCCGCAGATCATCATGATGAATGCCGGATTCGATCAGAATGGCCTTGATCGATTGCCCCAAAGCGCCGGTAATATCGGTGGCCAATCCATCGCCAATGATCAATTGCTGATCCGGCGTTACCGATTGTCCGGCTTTTTTACTGAACATTTTATGGCAGGCCTCATAAGGCGGCGGTGCAGGCTTGCCCAGCCACCGCACCGAACCGCCCATCTCTTCATAAAGATCCGCAACAGCCCCTGCACAGATGAAAATTTTGCCTCCATCCCGCACCACGCGATCGGGGTTGGCGCAGAGCATGGGCACGCCTTTGCGGGCGGCGGGGGCGAGCAGGGCCGCATGAGCATCAAGATCAGGGCCAAAAAGCCCGGTCGCCACCAGCACATCGGCATCATCGCCATCAGCGCCTTCGACAAGATCAAGGCCTGCCAGCGTCTCGCGATCCTCATCAGGCCCGATATGGAAAAAACGCTGCCCAGTGAAATGCGCCTGCAGATGATGGCGGGTCAGTTCTCCTGACGTGATAAGGCCATCATAAGCTGTTTGATCGATGCCAAAAGCCGATAATTGCGCCGCCACCCTTTGCGCCGGTCGGGGGGAATTGGTCACAAGAACGACCATCGCCCCCGCCGCCCGCGCCCGGCACAAAGCATCAACCGCAAGGGGAAAAGCCACCTCGCCATCATGCAAAACACCCCAGATATCACAGATGATATAAGGATGATCCGCGACCAAAGCAGACAAGCCGGGCAAAAGCGGAACAGACATAGGCTTATTCATCCTCGGTGCCGGCGTCTTCGCGATTGAGGCGCGGCTTGCCAAAGACATAGCCTTGAGCAAAGGACACGTCCAGATCGAGCAGTTCGGGCACCTGATTTTCATCTTCCACCCGGGCGGCGATCAGGTCGATGCCCTGTTTTTTCAGACTGCGACGAATATCTGCGGGATGGATATCGATCTTATCGCCCAAAAGCAGATCGGCATCGATCTTGACGAAGCGGATATTCCAGCTTTTCAGCTCTGATGGATCAAGACGCACCGAGGTGACATGATCCATGCAAAAAGCATAGCCGCGATCCCCCAAAGCGATCAGCCGATTGCGGGTTTTGCGATCCAAAGCCTGCAGATCCGCCTGCGGAAATTCGAACACCAGCCGCTCGGCCAATTCGGTATTCGACGCCATATAATCGATGAACTGGGGAAAAAAATCTTCATCCAGAACCGATGCCGACGAGATATTGCAAAAGAATTTCACATTCGGGCGCCGTGGCCCCAATTTGCGCACAAGCTGAATACAGCGAAACAGCAACAGATTATCCAGCGTGCCGATCAGACCCGAGCTTTCCGCCACCGGCAAATATTGCTGGGGATAGATCACCTCGTCATGCTCGCCTCGCACCCTTGAAAAACATTCATAATATTGCGGACGACGCGACGGCAGGGCAACGGTTGGCTGCAGATAGAGATCCACCCGATTTTCTGACAAGGCCCCCTGCACCACGGTCAGGATATCCGCCTCGATTTCCGGGGGAAGGGTCTCGCGCGCGGCTTTTGTCACCGCAGCGCCCTTCAAAACCGCATCGATATTGATGTCGCTTTTGCGCAATCCCACCCCGCTCCGGCCAATAATCTGACCCAGAAGGGTTTGCAAAACCCGCATTTCGCGGATCATATCGCCTGATTTTTCATCATCTAGCTCACTGTTCCGGTCCACCGATGTGACCCGCAGGGCCAAACGATCCGATTCCCGCGCCAAACGATCTATGGATCGTTCAAGACCGGCAAGGCGCTTATCCACATGGCGGCGATTGAGCAGCATCAGCAAAACTACGAAGCCGGCAAGCAGAGAAAAAGCGACCAATGCCACCAAAGACTGGGGCCAGGCAGCATAGGATGGCACGATCAGCGTGGCCGCGATGGCGGTGGCCAGCAAAGAAAAAAAAACCAGAAAGGAAAGAAAAATTGTCATGCTATCTCTGCGCCCCTCAGACATTTCGATGAAACCTAGCGCAGGGATGGGTCGCTGAAAAGAGCGGCTTTAGGATTAACCGCCCAGACAATCAGCGGAAAAGCACAATTCGCACGAAAAACGGCCCGCCCTGGGGCCTGCCAGTGCAGCATTTTCAGCTTGATCACCGATTCGCATCAGCCCGCCATTGCGCAGAGCCAGGCTTTGCGCCAAAGGCAGGCCAGCCACCGTGCGCGCCACCGGATTGGCATAAACATCCTCGTCTTCCGCCGTTTTGGCGATAGCGGCATCAACCTGCTTCAAGCTGATCGCCGGGCCGTCATCATAAAAGCCGAAAACCAACTGGCCGGTGCTATCCAGATGCGCCGATATGCTGATGGTGCCATGGCGCGGGGCCGATAAAAGCACATGCTCGAACATGGCTGCGATCATCTGATCGCAATCCCCCTGATCTGCCAGCAAAGCGGGCAAGGCCGCTTCGATATTGAGATCAAGGCGCAAATCGGCACGGATCAGGCGGGATTCATAAATCATGGCTTTTTCGGAAATGAGCTGAGCCGGGCTAATCTGGCTGATAGAGCGCCGGACCACCGGGGCCCCCTCCTCGGCTGCCGCCAAAAGATCCTCGATCCGCGCCAAAAGCTCACGCCCGGCGTTCATGATGTGATCGGTATAGGTCTGGATCATCTGGGTCTGCCGACCGTCAGCACTCTTCTCCTCATCCTTATGTGGGGCATCGCAAGTGGTCCCGCCATTGCACGACAGCGCCATCACCTCGGCAAAGCCCAATATCCCGTTCAAGGGCGTGCGCAGATCATGGCTGATACGGGCCAGCATCCTTTGCCGCGCCTGCAGGGCCATATCCCGATCCTGCTGAGCTTTCAATAAAGCCTGATCCACCTGCTGATCATCGCGCCGGATGATCGCTACCAGCCTCGGACCGGCAGATCCCACTGTCCCCGTCGATATGGGGCGACAGGTGATGGAGCATGAAAAGCGTGTGCCATCAGCATGGCATAAAAAACACGAGATACTCAGCTCAGACTGCCGGATCAGGGCTTTTTGCAAACGCTCGATTTCCGAATGCGCGGTTTGATCATCAATCAGTGACACAAAATGCTGCGTGATCAGATCGGTTTTTGGGCAGCCCAGCCAATCACAAATCGCGCGATTGGCATCGGAAATCCTGACCCGATGCTGGGCCAGATCAAGATCCAGAAGCAAAAGCCCGGCTTCAGTTTCTTCAAACACAGTATCGAATAAACCGGAGGGACCGGGCCTGCGCACCAAAGAAGGAAGGGTCAAGGGTTGGAACGGCTTGCTCCGCTCGCTCAATGCACCATCCATCTGCATCTCCGATCATTCATAAATCACTGGAACAAAACCCATCAACACACTGTATTTATGTACTTTATCCCGATATGAATTAATCATGGCCCATTGAATCCCAAGGATCAAGATAATAGTTAATCACTTATTAAGTATCGCTTTCAGAGCGATCAGGCCTTAAGGTTGAAGGAGAGGCTGTCTGCACAGAAAGGGATAATCATGCGCAAGATTTTGTTGGCGATTGTTGTCTTGTTGCTGCTGGTGATCGGCGGCGGGGCCTTTTGGCTTTACACCGAAGGTGAAGAAGCAATACGCGCCGGGCTGGAACGCCATACACCCCCCATTTTGGGTGCGCCGGTTTCCCTTGCGGCTGTTTCCTTTTCGCCTTTCAGCGGCGCTGCGGGGATTAAGGGATTTCGCATCGGCAATCCCGATGGCTATTCCGATGCCAATGCGCTTCAGTTGGATAGCCTATCGATCAGGCTCGAACCGCGTTCTGTGCTAACCGATCTGATCAAAATCAATGACATCACCATCGATGCCCCAAAAATTCACATCGAACCGGGGCCCGGCACGACCAATCTGCAAACCATCCAGAAAAATATCGAATCCTTTATCGCCCTGCAGCCAGCAGAGGAAGAAGCCGCGACCGCGAATATCTTTATCGATCATTTCCGCCTGAATGGCGCAGTCATTTCGATCGGGGGCGGCTCCATCGGTTTTTCCGATCAAACCCTCACACTCGCCGATATTCATCTTGAAGATATTGGCGGCGCGAATGGCATAGCCCCCGCCGATGCCGCCCAACTGATCTTAAAAGCGGTGATGCCGCAGATACAGGCGGCTCTGGCCAGCGATCTGGGCAGGCAATTGCTGGGCGATGCGCGCGCCAAGCTTGATAATCTCGAGGGCAAGGCCCGGCAGGAACTTAATCAGGAACTGGAAAAAGCCAAAAGCAAGCTGGGTGATAGCCTGAAGGAACAAACAGACAAACTGCCTGAAGGCACAGCAGATAAAATCGAGGACAGCGTCAAATCCGGCCTGAAAGACTCGGGGCTGGGCGGCCTTTTGAAAAAGAAAAAGCCTGAAGAACCCGCCGATCCGCCCGCCGGTGGATAAGAGGAGGGCAAATAAATCTGGCCACTCCCATTGCCGGGGGGCTGTCATCCGTGGCGGCCCATGCTAGCCTTTAGCTTGATATCAACAGGGCAACCGCCTTTTTCACAGGAACTGATCTATGAGCCTCACCGACCTGACCGAAACCGTGCGCGGCAAAGTCGCCAATTCCAGCATTTCCAGCATCATCAAATTCGATCTGGGGGAAACCGGCGTGATTCGCATTGATGGCAGCCAAAAGCCGCCCGCCGTGGATAATGAAGATGGCGATGCCGATTGCACGATCAAAGTCAGTCTTGATGATTTTCGCGATATCATGGATGGCAGCCAGAATGCGCAGATGGCCTTTATGATGGGCAAGCTGAAGGTGGAAGGCGATATGGGCGCAGCCATGCAGCTTGCGGGCGCTCTTTAAGCCTTCATCGGCGCGGCCGCAAAGCCTGATCATGGGATCAGCGCCCAAAGGGCCGGGCCGATCACCCCGAATTTGCCGAGCAACCCGGATATGGCCAAGCAATAAGAGAGCGGATAAAAATGGATTTGTCATTCACCGCCGAAGACAGTGCATTTCGGGATGAGGTCAGGCAGTTTCTGGCTACATCCATTCCCGATAGCCTGCGCGACAAGCTGGATCAGGGCGCCCCGCTTTTAAAAAGCGATTATGTGGGCTGGCAAAAAATTCTTTATGAAAAGGGCTGGATCGCCCCCGGCTGGCCAAAAGAGGCCGGTGGCTGCGGCTGGAATGCCACGCAGCAATATATCTTCAATCTGGAGTTGGGTCTTTCGGGGGCTCCGCGGCCCATTCCTTTTGGCCTCAATATGGTGGGCCCGGTGATCTACAGCTTTGGGAATGAAGCGCAAAAAGCGCAGCATCTGCCGGGCATCCTGAAAAGCGATGTGTGGTGGGCGCAGGGCTATTCCGAGCCGGGGGCGGGGTCTGATCTTGCATCCCTGCGGATGGCGGCGGTGCGTGATGGCGATCATTATATCCTGAATGGCACCAAGCTTTGGACCACCATGGCCCATTGGGCGGATTGGATTTTTTGCCTTGTCCGCACCTCGAATGAGGCAAAGCCCCAGGAAGGTATCAGTTTTTTATTGGTGGACATCACCACTCCGGGCATTTCCATCGATCCGGTGATCACCATTGATGGGGAACATCATGTCAATCAGGTGACCTTTGAAGATGTGCGGGTGCCTGCGGAAAACCGGGTCGGCAAAGAAGGGGCGGGCTGGACCTGCGCCAAATTTCTGCTGGCCAATGAGCGTCAGGCCATCACCGATCTGGGTGCCAAAAAACGTATGTTGCAGCGTTTGCGCGCTCTTGCCGCGCAAATCCATGCGAATGGCAAGCCTCTATCACAAGACCCCGATTTTTCCCGAAAGCTGGCTGATCTCGATATTCAGGTCAGCGGCCTTGAATATACCGAACTGCGTTTTCTCGATGCCCAATTGCGCGGCGAAGAACGCGGTTTTGAACCTTCGATCCTGAAGGTCCGTGGCACCGAATTACAGCAGGCCCTATCCGAACTTTATGTCGAGGCTTTGGGCTATTTTGCCTTGCCCTACCCCACAAACCGTGGAGACCATGGCAGCAATATGCCGGAAAGCGGGCCACGGGGCGCGGCCAATGGCGTTGCGCATTTTCTTTATTCGCGTGCCGCAACGATTTATGGTGGCACCAATGAAATTCAAAAAAATATCATGGCCAAGCTGTTACTCCGCGCCTGAAAGGCTTCCGCATGTCGATCATTGATGCCATTCGCTATACGGCCATTGCCTTGTCGATTTTGATCGTGATCGTGGGGCTTGGGCTTTTATTCATGACCCCGGCCCAACTTGAAAGCATCTTTGGGAGCAAAACCCTGCCCGAGATTGATTTTGCCACTTTAAAACGCCCCGATAGCCCCAATACCTATCTGCTCTGCCCTCTAAACACCTGCCTTCAATCCACCCCCGATCGAATCGCCCCGGTTTTTGAAGCCAGCCCCGAACAATTACGGGATCGCATTTTGGAATTTGTGGATAAATCCCCGAATATCCAAACCCGAACGATGGATCCGGCCAATGCGCAATATGATTTCATAGAACGCACGCCAATGATGCGCTTCCCCGATATCATCACGGTCCGCATCTATCCTGCAGGGGATAGCGGATCAACACTGGCCATCTATAGCCGATCCGTTTATGGTCATTCCGATCTTGGTGCCAATCGCAAACGTGTGGAACGCTGGCTTGCGGTGATCTCTCCAGCTTCATAAATCTGCATTTGACATCAGATTTTACATGAATTGTCAGTTTGACCATTCATTAAGCTCTGTCCTCGACACTCCTGAACCATAGGTTTCTCATTGGGTGTCGTTATGGGAGCAGGTGTCATGAAGATGAGTAGATCCGTCGTCCTTCTGATCGCAGCTTTGGGAAGCCTGTTTTGGGCTGAAAAAGCCATCGCGCAATGCCTGTCTGCCGATGATCGCATGGCGCATCAGGTACGGCTGCTGCAAACCCAGATGATGGTGGGCGCTTTGCAATGTCGGGGGCGCAAGGATCTGGGGCAGCGGCAGCTTTATAATCAATTCGTGGAAAACCATCAAAGCGCCCTCGCCGAGCATGGAGCCGCGCTTATTTCCTATTTCAAGCGGGAATATGGAGCCGCCCACAAAACCCATCTGGATAAACACATCACCAAATTGGCCAATCAGATTTCAGCTGCCGTTCGCACACAGCCTGATTTTTGCCAGCGCATTGCCGGGATTGGCGAAATGGTTCGGGATGGCTCGCTTGATCTGGAACAGATGATCGATCTGCCGATCACAGTGCCGCTGTCCGCCGATCCCAAGGTCTGCATGGCGGGAAACAACGCTCCCGCCAGCATCCTCTCTTCCAGTGGTCCAGCATCCAATAATTTGGCGTCCAATGATCGGGCAAGCACGCCGAATAAAATCGATACCGCCCAATAAAGCCTCCAGAATAAGGCTTCAGGCCTTGCTTAAAAAGAGCGCTGCCCGCTTATTCGCCGGGTTGGGGATATAAAATCTCCACACGGCGGTTTTGCGGTTCGCGCACCCCGTCATTGGTGGGCACCAGCGGGTCAAGCTCGCCTTTGGCAAGCGTCGTCATGACCCCGTCCGGCACCCCGATGCGAGCCAAAGCGTCTTTCACCTGATCCGCGCGCCTTTGCGATAATTTTTCATTATAGGCTTGTGGTCCGGCCTTGTCCGCATGGCCCACAAGCTCAACCCGGGCAATGCCATATTTGGCAAAGGCATCGGCTGCATCCTGCAAAATCTGCTGGGCATCCGCAGTTATCTTTGTGCTGTCAAAATCGAAAAACACGATGAAGGGGCCAATTTCGGGGGCCAGAACATCCACCATCACCGTAGCCGTTGCCACATCGCCTGCATCGTCTTGAATGCTGTAGGTAAAGCGATCCTGGCCAACAAAGCGGGGGTCGGCCTGATAGCGCAAACGACCCGACTCGCCGCGTGTAATGGTGCCATGCCCGGCTTCACCAATGGTGGCAATGCCGGTAATCCGGCCATCGGCATCACGATCATTGCCCAGCACATCAATCTCAACACTTTCACCCGCCATCACCCGGGCGCGATCATCATTGGCCTGTGGTGGTTGATTAACTGCGACAGGAGCCGGTGCAGGAGCGGGTGCGGCGGTGCGTTTGGGGGCCGCCTGGCCATTGCCGCCAAAGGCATAGCGCAAGCCAAAGAGCACGGAATGCGCCTTGTATTTTCCCCGTGCATCGATGCTATCGGCCACCTGAAGATCACTGAGGCCCGTCACCAGAAAACGATAGCCCAGTTCCGCCGTCCAATGCTCGCTCAAGGGAGAGCTTAAACCAGCCAAAGCCTGAAAAGCCGGTTCGGTCGTATTGCTGTTCAAAAGGGATTGTCCGCCGGCCAAACGATATTCCGTATCCACCACAGCCAAGCCAAGGCCAACCCCCAGATAAGGCTGAATTCCGCGCACCACAGGAACATCATAGATGGCATTGAGCATGATGGTCGATGCACTGACCCGCGAATCATCAAGCGCTACAGGGCCAGACAGGGCCGCAAGGCCCAAAGCCGCACCGGCACCACCATCCGCACGCACATCAAGACCATCAAGATCATTGCGGCGATAAAGATATTCAAGCTCCACACGAATGGGCTTGAAATCATAACCAAAAGCGCCGCCCAGCACGAACCCGGTATCGCGATCATCTTTTGATCTGAAATTACCTTCCAAAGCCTCGTCATGGGCCCAATTGACCCCGGCCCGAACGGCGCCATAGAAATTTCCGTCCTCGCCTTGGGTTGTTTCCTGCGCCATCGCCAATGCGCCGAATGGCAATAAGCTGCATGATGCCAACAAAACCAATGATATTCTCACGATGATCCCCTTATAAACGCAAATATTATGTCTATCCGACCGATGCGGCATATCCTAACGCACCGCCTCAAACAGCACCAGATAAGCCTTTTAATTTATAGCCTTTAAAATTTGTCGAAATCATGATGATTATGATCTTAGGTTGTTGCACGCACAGATCAATCGCCACTCAACTGCCGATCAGTCCATGGGTGCGTAGCATCGATAAAATCTGCCTCAGCGTGGCTCTCGCCTCCGCATCGATGATCTCACCGTCCGCAGGATCGGCAATCGCCGGCTGGCGCGGCCCCACCACCTGTTGCCCCCAGATGGTAAAGCGATCCGCCCACACATCGCCGCTGCGCCAGAATGTGCCATCATAAATCGTATCAAACAGGCGATCCGCAAGCCACGCCCGCATGCCGGTGACCGGCGGCACAAAAATCCAGCCCCCATCAAGCCATTGGGCAATCTGGTTTTCATGCCCGGCCCAGGCCCCCGATGCCCCGGCCGCCACGATCCATGCCTGACCATTTTGCGGTTCTTCAGGGGGAGCGGCCAAAACAGCGCTTTCTATATGCAAATGCAGCAAAAGATCAATGCGGGCAATCGCCTCATTATGGGTGATTTCTTTTTGAGACTGATTGGTCAAAATAAAAGGAAAGGCATATCTTGGGGATTGAGTCATGATGGTCTCCGGTACACATATTTTGAAATGAAGCTGACGATTTGATCGCGAAATTGGCTATGCCATCTCCACAAAGCCGGATGCGGCAAAGCCCCGCCCAACAGTGGCGCTCATCTGATACAGGGCAATCTCGATCCGGCTTTGGGGGCTGCCGAAATCCGCCATTTGCTGATCAAGGCTATAGATCAGCGATGGGGTTGATGTGCTCAAGGTCCGCAGGCGCACACCGTTTAAAAGGATATCAAGCTCATAGCCCTCAGCCTCTTCACCCAAAGGCACATCGCGGCCATCGAGCCAATCGCCCCCCACCCGCGTGCGCCTCAGCCATTGGATGGCCAGATCAAGATTAGGCAGCCGCTGGCCTCGCACATGCACGGGCGCCAAAGGCATCAGGGCGCGCCCACCATAGCTGAAAACACTGGCATCCATGTCATCAAGGGCCGCATTGACCGAAACCGCCTTTATCAGGGTTGATTGCCCGATCAAAGCCACGGGCGCTTCGATCTCTAAAAGCGCGCCGCCATCAAGCAGAATGAATCTTTCCCCCGCCTGATGCCCGGGCATCGCCCATTCGGTTCCATTACGACCCCGTAACAAGCCACTCAATCTATAGCGCCCATCCGGCTCCAAACGGGCATTGCGGAACTGAATGATTTCATCGCCCACCACCGCCACATTGGCACCATTAAGCACCGCCAAAGCCGAACGGCTTTCCAAAGCCATGTCGGGGCGCACCAGCCTTATGAACAGCTCGTGATGCTCATCCCAATAAACCGCAGTTCCCGCAGGCAGGGTCGTCACCGTTTCCCCGATGATGGCGCTGGCCCGGCTGCTGGTGATGAGATCGTAATTTTCTCCCTGATCGCGCGACAGATAAACCGATCCCCCCCGCCAACCCGGCGAGGGCCCAGCCATCGCCGCCAACAATCGGGGCGTACCCGCAACAACACCCGAGCCAAAACCCAGGCCCGGCAGATCCAGC
Source organism: Iodidimonas sp. MBR-22 (assembly GCF_029946565.1). Classification (NCBI taxonomy): domain Bacteria; kingdom Pseudomonadati; phylum Pseudomonadota; class Alphaproteobacteria; order Iodidimonadales; family Iodidimonadaceae; genus Iodidimonas; species Iodidimonas sp. MBR-22. The sequence continues at coordinate 12,579 of NZ_JARKVQ010000005.1, read as the reverse complement.
AAATGCACAAGGCTGCTGCCCACGGGCAAAACCACCGGCGGGGTAAAGGTCCCGCTCGCCGCCCCCGCCAGAACCAGATCCGGCAAGGGCCCAATGGGATGAGCGGTCACCTCCACATGATCGGCAGCGATCGTCATCTCGGTGATCAAAAGGCGGATCATGCGGCCATCGACCGGATAAACGATCCGGTCCCCCACCTCTAAAGTGGCATAATCGGATGGCAATAAAAGCTGGTGATTTTCCTGTTTCATCCAGGATAAGGCCAGCAAAAGCTCGGCCTGTTTTTTGGCCCGATCCGCCGTCACGAAAAGCGGGCTATCAACCGTAAAGCGGCGCTCCGTATGGCTTTGTTGGCGGCGGGCGCGCTGAACCGAGGGCTGGAAATCACGCTGGGGATCGCCATAACGAACGGCCATTTCCTGCCATAAATCCGCACCCTGCTCCCGCTCGATCCGCACCGAAAACCGATCCCCCGAGCCATCGGTGGCCGCCGTCCCCAGATCTTTGCGCGGCACGGTCCGTTCATCGCCGCTCAAAAGCCCGCGAAACCCAAGACGTCCCGAGCCTTCAGAAGCACTGGCCGGAAACAGGGCCAAAACGCCCTCCATCGCCGCCCGCGCCGCAATATCCCGGGCCACGGCCAGCCCGGTGATCGGCTGATCCATATCGAGATGGGCAATATCCCTCATCCCCGCCTCAACGCCGATCTGTTGCAATAATCGACCAGATGTCAGCCCCTCATCCGCCATCACCTCAAAGCTTAGATTAGGGGCGCGATTGGCAAATTCGGCCAGTTCCAAGCCCTCGAGAACGGCATAAGCCAGCCCGCGAAAAGCCGGGGCATTGGCCACACCTTCATGGGCTTCGATCAGGGGATCGGGTTCTTGCGTTTCCAGCCCGCGATAAACCCGCAGGCGCGCAGGCGAAAGCCACGCCCCCGCCTGATCGCGCAATAATTTACCATCCGCCCAGATCCGGCCAATATCGATGATCGGGCGGGCGCTCAAGCCCACCGCCATGGAGACGGAATAGCTGAATTCCACCGTGGAGGTGGATTTTGCCCCCTTGCCGCCCGAAGATTGCTTTGATTGCGTGCGCTTTTCAATCAGGCCGCTTGACCAAAGAACATTACCCGCCACCCGCGCCGTGCCAAAAACCAATGGAATGGGCGATCCAAGGGCCGAGCTTTGAACGCTAAGATCATCAAGACGCGGCCCTTCCCGCTCCCCACCATTGCCAAAAAAGATCGAGCGATCGATGATCCCGCCCACTGCGGCCCCCAAAAGCCCCCCTATGGAGCCACCAAGAGCCGTCCCAACCGTACGCAAAAGCAAACTGGCCATTATTTTATCCCCGGAAAACGAAAGCCGCAGTGAATGGAGCGCCGCCAAGCGGCATCCATGCGATGTTCGATCACTTTGCCCACGCGCTCGCAGGCATGGATGATGCCCTTACCGGTCGAAATGCCGGCATGGCTCACCCCGCCGCCTTCCAGAGATAAGCAGATCATATCCCCGGATTCTGGCCAATCGACACGGGTAAAGCCAGCCGCCACTGCCCCTTTCAAAAGGCGATCATCGCGAAAACTGCGCGGATATCCGCTTTGATCATAGCGGCTGAGATCAAGCTCCCAGGCCACCCACAAGATCAGGCCCACGCAATCGAAACCATGTTGAGGCGTCCGCCCCTGATGACGAAAGGGGGTTCCCAAGACCGATCTGGCCGTCACTAAAATATCAGATTGTGAAACCGCTCTTCTATTTTGCGCACTGCCTGTGCTATCGCTTCTCTTTGAACAGGCAATATCCGGTCCGCAACCGATCATCGCCTCATCACCATAGTGAGGAATCATGGACGTCAACTCTTTCATTATCTATCTGCACGAACTTCGCAATCAGTGCCTCTACACCCATTCGGCGCTGAATATTTTCAACCAGTGCCTTGAGCAGAAAAACCAGACGGGCGTTCTGTTTGCCGGGCAATCGGCGCTCTCAGCTGCGGCTCAGGTCGGGGCTATTTTATGGCCATCACGCGCCCGTGCCCGTCGCCGGGGCGAGGTGCTGCGCGAAAAGTTGCAGCTTCCCGAAAGCCATGCTTTAGGCGACCGCCGCTTTGTCGAGCTGTGGGAACATGCCGATGAAAAACTCGATGATTGGGTCAAAACCACGAAGGGCGAGCGCGTACTGTTCGATTTCGTGGGCGATCCCAAAACCATCAATCTGCCCGGTTTGAAAGAATCGAGCGTGTATCGGCTTTATGATACCACCAGCCAGATTCTGGTTTTTCGGGGCGTGGGCTATAATCTGGGCAATCTTGCCAAAGCCATCGAGGAAATCGGCCGCCGCGCTGAAGTGCTCATGAAACAGATCATGGAGCAAAGCCAGGCCGCGCAAAATGCCCAAAATCCCAATGGTCAGGACAGCGCAAACGGCCCGGCAACGAGCCCGGCTCCATCCGCCAGTGGGCCGCAGATGGGCCTTGGCGGCGCCAGCGAAGGTCGCGCCGAAGAACCCGCCAATGATAGCGCGGACGATACCGATAGCATCAGCCCCCTGAAAACAGATGCGCCGCTGGCCGACGAACCTGCAAGCTCTGGCCCGGCCGCAGAGGCCAAAAAGGCTGAGACCCCGGTTGACGCTAAGCCGGAAACCAAGGCTCCCGCAAAAGCTGAGACCAAAGCCCCCGCTAAATCGGAGGCCAAGGCACCAGCCAAGGCAGCAGCGAAAACCAGCGAAGCCAAAAAGCCCACAAAAAGTGCGGCCAGCAAAAAACCAGCGGCCAAATCAGGCAAAGACGCCTGATATCGATCCGGGTTTGCCCCTAAAGCAGACCCGGATAATCAAGCAGGGCATCCGTACCGGGAACAAAGGGATCGCCGCGAAAATTGATGATATTGTCAAATTTATCGCGGCAGATCGCCAATGTTTTGTCGCACCCGGCGATGATGGTAAAAATATCCCCCACCGCCATGGGCTGCGGTGGTGCCTGTAAAAGATTGATCTGATCGCCTTGATGGCTGCGCACTTCGCTGATCAGGCCGCCATTTTTTCCCGTATGCCAGCGGATTTTCCCGAAATCATACCAGCGCGCAGGTTTCGGGCCAAAGGAGCCGCGAAAGGTGGTTTCATTCATGATCGCGGTCAGCCCGGCGGTTTCGGTGAAGGCATTGAGCGATTTCTTGCACCGCCGATCCCCCAGTTCGGCGCGACAACCCGGCGAATAGCTTTCCGTCATCACCGCTGAAAGGCCATGGGTCATCCCCCGCATTTCGGCCTGAAACCGATCATCGATCCGGGTGATCCGCCCCAATGACCCGCGTTTGATCAACAGGCTTCCCGCATCCGGGTCCATCCAATTGACCAAAAACACCCAAATCCGGGCATCATCAAACCGTCCGCTGGACAAATCTTCGGCCAAAAGGCTTCGGCTCATCAGCACCCCATCGATTTCCAGATTATCGATGGCCAGATCTGCAGTTTCTCGGGCCGCACTGGCCGAAAGCCCGCCATCGGCGCGATAAATCAGGCCATCGACCCGCAGATCGCGATCATGGGATGTCAAAGCCAGCATAACCCCATCGCGTCTTTGCAGCCGCCAGCAAAGGGCAAGGCTGGTCACATCTTCTGCCAGATGCCGGGCAAAAGCCTGGGTAATCGCGCGCATGGCCTACTCCCTGATTTCCAAAAGGCGGATGGCCGGGATCTGCCCGGCATCAAAAGCATCGAGGGATAAGGCGAGCCTGTCCTCGGCAAAGCGCACCGGCACATCAAACAAATACCCCGCCGTGATCACCGCGCCCGCCAGCGGCGGGTTATCAAAGCGCACCAGCCCTAAAGCGGCGTCGCAGCTCCAGCCCTCAAGGCGCTCGACCCCATCAACGGCAAGGCGCACGGTTTCTTTTTCCGGCCGGGTGATCCGCCGCAAATGCGCTGTTTCCCCCGCCCCATAACGCTTGATCAGTTGAAAATCGCGCGTCACCCCATCACCGGTGCCGATCTGCTGATCAAGGGGGGATGGCGCCCCCATATTCGCCGCCGAGCTATGATCCGCCCAATCGCGAAAGCGAAAGCCATAGGCCCGCCCCGCCCGCGCCCGGAAAAACGCCATCAAAACCGAAAGATCGTGGGCCGAGCGCAATCCGCTCGATAGATCATAAACAGCACGGGCCTGATCCCATTCCCGGTTGCGCCGTTCATGCCCCGAAGCTGTCGAGACCACTCGGGTGGAAAATCCCGGCCCGCCGGTCGAGCCGAAGCTCACCGCTTCGGGCAGGCGCACATCATGAAATCCGGTCATATCCGGCTCCTCCATATCCTGATCAAAAACCACAACCCCATCGCGCATGATCTGGGTATAGGCCCAGATCACCCGTTCGGAAAATCCGCGCTTTTCGGCATCGATCAAGGCCCATTCAATATTGGGCCAGATATGCAGATCTTCGGGAAGCAGGACGAAGCCGCTGAAAAATTGCGTTTTATCGAGCGGGTAGCCCAATTCGGCCACCACCGTTTCAATGCCCTTTTCATGGGCATACCAATCCCCATCGATGACATGATCATAATCTTCGATCTGCACGAAATCATAAGCCGGATAAGCCCAATGGGTGGCCGGGAAATTGGCTGTTTTCAGCATCGGCGCCTGCTCATCAAGCACTTGTGGCGTGAAAAACAACAAGGTCACCTGCGCCCCGGAATAGCGATTTTTCACATGATCGCGCAGCCGGTGGGTGGCTGCCCCCAGCTTTTCCCCCAGCCAATCAAGAAAAAGCTGCTGATCACCATCGGGGCTTTCCGTGGCACTTTGATGTGCCACAGGCATCTCCAGCCCGGTTTCGAGTAGATAAAGCGCGCGTGTGGCCTCATCATAAAAATGCGGCACCCGTCCGCCACCCAGCGATACCCACCACCAGGGCTCGCCAATCTGAAAAACCGGAGGCAGGCCCGCCGCCATCATCAGATCGCCAAAGGCCGTATAAACCCGTTCGAGATAAAAAAGCGCATCCCCATTCGTGGGGGCGATCAGGGTTGAAGGCGGCTCCCAGCCGGTCAGGGCACGATTGCCGTCATAATCGCGCTGCGCCCATTCATCCGGGGCATTCGCGGCAAAAATCTCAAACGACAAAGACAAAGCCAAAGTCATCTTCATCTGTACCAAACGGGCAAAAAGATCCTGATGCCAGGCCCGGGTGGCGAGATTGAGCGCCGGAGCATCAGGATCGACGACCCAGCGTTCCTCATCAGCCCGCCAGCCCAGCGTATAATAATGGCTCATCCCCACATAATGGGTAAACCAGTCGCGATAGCCCATCTGCACGATATTGCGCAGCAATCGGGCGGGGGTGATATTAAAGCTATCATCATAGCCATTGGCGATGCGCACGCTATGGGGCTTCATGGCGTCATCACCAAGGGCCAAATCGGCCCGCCCGCCACGCACCGATAGATCGCTGATCAGCACCGATCCTTCAACAGCACCGCCCGTGAGCGGGGCTTCATCATCAGGATCATAGCCGGGCGCGACCATCGAAATGAACATCCGATCCAGATCACCGGCATAAACCGGATCGGCCTCGGCAGGCAGGAAAAAGCCCCCGTCCAGATCATCGAAATCAAGAGTGATAATCGCATTTGTCGCGGTGCCCACGGCATAGTTCCACAGCCTGACAAACCAGGTGCGCGGCACGCCTGCGGCATCCCGCCCCTCGATGGTAAGGGTCGGGCCAAAGCTTTCGGATAATGTGCGCAAGCCCGTGCTTTGCCAGCGAAAACGCAGCACAAGGCCCCGATAATCGCGGTTCGTTTCATAGCCCAGCAAAGGGTGATCGAAATGATCCTCACTATCCCAGATGAGGCCCGCCAGATCATTGCGGCGATAAAAAACCAAAGAAGCCCGAAGCGCCTCTCCACCGGGATTGGTCACCGCCGCCATCATCGGACGCGGAAAATTGACGGTCCAGAAACGCGGATCGAACCGGGTGACGGATCGCTCGTCAAAGCGATCCGCCTTTGAGGCCAGCCACAGCATGGCTCAATCAAACCTTTGGGCCTGTGCCAGCGCCCGACGCACCGACAAGGCAATCTGCGTGGCGCTTTGCTGGCGGGCATCCGCCCCATCGCCGCCACCCGCAACATTAATAACAATGGAAATGGGCCGCCCGCTGCCGCCCGCCGCCGCCGGCCCCGAAGCCGGACGATTGGGGCGAATATCCCCGGCCGTGCGTGGCACAAACAATTCCGGCCCCTGTTCCCCCACCATATAGGGCTGATTGGGGGTCACCGGCCCCCCATGGGCGCGGCCCGGCAAACCCACCACACCAGATAGAAATGACGAAAAAATCCCCCCGCCACCAAAACCGCCCCCGCCGCCACCCCCACCGGGGAACAATGACTGCAAAGCCGCCTGCGCAATATCATTGAGCGCTGATAAAGCCACCGACCGCAAATCACCAAATGACAGCTTGCCCGTTTCCACAAAGCGCGAAAGCAATTGATCAAGGCCGGAAAAGCTGGATCGTACCGATTGGTCAATCGCCCCGCTTAAATCAGCAAGTTGGGATAATCTTTGCCCCATCGCATCCTGCGGCAAAGTAACCATGGCCTCCAGATCGCTCATTGCGGATTGCGCTTGCGCGATATCCGCACGAAATTGGCGCGTGTCGGCCCGCAAGCTCACGACAAGCGCGTCCAGTTCTGTTGTCATGTTTGATCTTTTCTGTCAGTGGCGCGAAAAGCCTGCAATCATCTGCAGCACACGCCCGGTGAAAAACACCACGAGATAGATGATGATCCGGCTTTGATCGATGCCGAAAAAATCGGTTTCGATCATGCGGAACACCTCAATCACCAAAAGCACAAAGGCGATGATCTGCATCACCATGCCGCTATAGCGCAGCCATCGGCGCCAGGGTTTGGGTTCGGCAACGCCTTCATATTCCGGCAGGCCCGCCTTGCGGGCTGCCACACGTTCTCTTAAGGATTTTCGTTTTGGATGCGGGGTCATGGCCCCATTTATGACGTTTTTAGCCGGTCAGCGTCAACAGTCTGATCAGGGAATCTCTGCATCAGTCGATCCAGATCCTGATGATCGAAAAACGATCCCATCCCCCCATCGGGCAGGGCCCGGATATGGGGATCAAGGGCATCGAGCGCCATCAAAAAATCCGCAGGCGTGGATGACCAGAAGGCTTCGGCCGACCAGCCCATGCGAACCATCGCAAAACCGGCCAATTTCCTGAAATCCAGCCTTTTGCAATCAGTTTTGGCAGGATCGGGCCGATCAGCCTTTATCGGCATCATGCCCCCCCAAAATCGCCGCCAGCAAAGCCCGATAGCTATGAAGCGGCGCCATCAATCCGGCTGCCACGATCATCTCGCCAATCGCCTCGATCGCGGGCCGTTCATCCCCCTTGTCCAAAAGCCAGCAATGGTGAAAAACAAGAGCCATATCGCTTAACGTCGGGCGGCCTTCGCTGGCTTCATGAACCAAAGTCATCAAGGGCGCCCGGGCCTGCTCGATGGCTGCAAGGGCGGCAAAAGTGGGGCGCAGATGCACCCGCCGATCCCCTAATATCAGCAGCACATCGCCCCGCTCATGGATCACCACCCCGCTCATGGGGCCACCGTGAAGCTGATCGGGCCAGAGCTTTCCATCGACAGGCTATAAGTGCGCTCGCCATTATGATCGCCGGAATAATCCAGAGCCGTGATCTGGAATTGCCCGGTAAATTGTTCACCATTTTCAAAAATCACCTGATAGGCCGAGACGCTGCCCGTCAGGGCCTGACTGCGCAGGATGCTTTCCGCTGCACTATTGGTAAAAACCCCCGATCCCGAAAGGGTCAACCGCCGCACCCCGGCCCCGCCCAGCAATTCCCGCCAGCCGCCGGAATCCTTGTTGGTAATATCCACAGCCGTGCTGTTAATGCTCAATGAAGTGGATCGTAATCCTGCAAGGGTCGAAAAAACCGGCGGGGTCTCTCCATTGCTGATCTTGACGAGAAAGCCACGTCCTGATTCTGCCGTCATGGCACGCTCCTGTTGTTTCACATGATAAAAAAGGTCGAAATCCGGTTCAAAACCGGTGCTTCCAAATCGGTGGTTCAAAGACGATGGATAAGGGCCTTGAAGCGAAGCTGTGCCTGGCTCACCCCATCGCCATCGCGCAGGCTTTGCAGGCCTTCAAATTGCAGATGGGCGAGATGCCAGCCTTCGATCGCCAGCCCGCCATCCAAAAGACGCGCCCTGATCTGATCGGCCAGCAAAAGCACCTCCCGATTGGCGGGATGGCGGGAAAAAACGCGAATGATGATCCGCCAGTTCGTGCCATCAAGATTTTGCGCCGACCAATCGCTGATACTGTGCGGCCCGATGATCGCATAAGGCAGCTTGGCCCGATGATCGGGTTCATCGAAAACCCCTTTGAGCCCGCCCATCAGCACCCCATCTGCCAATAAATGCGCCTTGATGGCCTGATTGATAGCGGCAAATCCGGCTTCGCTCATGGGTTGCCTCCTGCTCGGTTCTGATCTTTGTACTGATCGGTTAAAATGCGCAGCGCCTGATCGAAAGCAGGCTGCAAAAATGGCTCAGCGGCCATCCGCGCGGTGCCCAATTCCACAAATACGGCATAGGGCTTGTCGGTAAAAACCTCATGGCCCCCAGTGATCGCGCGCACATCAAGGCTATTGGCCAAGCCATCCGGGCTTGGCTTCGTACTACTGTTCAGCAGCACCCGTTCCCGGGCATCCTCAGCGATCATGCGGGCCAGCCGGGCCAGCCGATCATCAAAGCTTTTGATCAATAGCTCGATATCGCGAGACAGCAAGCTTGTGATCGGGATCGATGTGGTGATCTGGCGTTGGATCATGGCCGTGTCTCGCTACATAAAATCTCGATAAAACGGGGATCGCTTCCATGAGCCAACACCGCCACCACATCCAGAATCCGGCCCTTCCAATGCAGCCGATCGCCTTCGATGCAATCGCTCCCCGAACGCAGGGTGAGGGCATAAGACAAGCGCGCCGTTGGCCGCTCTGCCTCGCGCGCGGCTTGTCCGCCTTGCACCTTAACCGCAGCCCACAGGCGGCCCAGGGGCTGCCATATCACCTGCATCAGCCCGTTTTCATCAAGCGTTTCAACCGGCCGTTCATGATCCAACCGCTGATCAAGGCGGCCCGCATCAATCACCGGGCTCATAGCCGCACCATGCGATAGGGATCGAGCAGACTGCGCACCACCCCGGACAAAACATTTTCAGTGGTCCCCCGCGATTGATGAAATGCGGCCACCATCAGCAAAATGGCATGGCGCAGGGGGGCAGGCACCATCCCGGGCTGATCGCCATAGCCCGCGATAAAATCAATTTCAAAACGATCCCGGGACAAGCCCAACGGGACCAACCCCAAACCGCTTTTTAAAAGCACAAAGCCCGGCTCGGCGCGGCTTTCCACCCGATAGCGATCAGGATCAAGCAGGGTGGATGTGCCATCTTCATGCACGATCCGCACCGCCATCACGGATTGCAGGGGCGCTTTGGGCAGGCACAGGGGGCCATCGGGCCAGCGCGCAAAAGCATATTGCCAATGCTGGCTGATCAGGGCCCGGCCCAGAATGCGTTCCGCCAGCTGCCGGGCGGCGGCAAGATAGCTTTGCAAAAGGCTATTTTCATCATCATGGTCGATCCGCAGATGTGCCTTGATCTCGGCCAGATCAAGCGGCTCGATAAGGGGTGGCTGAAGCTGGCTCATCATCTGTGCTGTTCCCGTTCGTCTGATCCAAAAGCCCACGCGCCCCGAACGAACGGTCCTGCGCGCATATGATAAGGGCAGAGACATGCACCATGCCTCTGCCCCCTTTTCTGATCGTGCTCGCCGCCGCTCAGGCGATGGCGAATTTCAGCAGTTTGATGGCATCGGAATTGATGACACCACCGCCCACGCGCTTGGTGGTATAGAAATGCACAAAAGGCTTGTTGGAATAAGGATCACGCAAAATGCGCGTGCCCATCCGATCGGTGATCAGATACCCACGGGCAAAATTGCCAAAGGCCACCGAAAGGCTATCCGGTCCGATGGCGGGCATATCTTCGGCTTCAACCACCGGAAACCCCAGCAATGTGCTCGATTGCCCCTGAGCCAGGCCCGGGCGCCACAGATAATCGCCATCCGCATCCTTGAATTTGCGGATGATATTGAGGCTTGCGGAATTGAGCACGAATTGCGCCCCGGCCCGATAGCCCGCCTTCAGGCTGTGCATCAGATCAAACAGAATATCCGATGGGTCTGAAGCCGGAAAAGCCCCGGCATTGCCAGTCGCCACATGCTGCAAGCTGCCAAAGGCGCGGCTGGCATCCCCCGATGCGCTGGTCGCCCCGGTCAAAAAGCCCTTGGGCTTGTTGATCCCGTCACCATTGATAAAGGCAGCGCCTTCCTTTTGGGCAAATTCCTGCGCCAATTCGGTCGCCAGCCAGTTTTCCACATCGAAAAAGGCATCATCCAGCATGGATTGGGTCGCCGCCGGATTGGCATAGATTTCACCCAAAGGCGGGGCCACCTCGGCAAAATCCGGGCTTGTGGTTTCGCTGCGGGGATCGCTTTCCCCCACCCAGCCCGAAGCCGGACCGGTTTTGGCAATGAGCTTGCGATAATTGGCCGAGCCGATCTGGGTCACCGATGCAATGGAACGGATGGGCGACAGATCCTTCAAGCGCTGCTCGATCAGATGATCGATTTCCAAGGGCACGGCATAGCCCCCTTCCGCCGGGATGCCCGTATTAAGCGCCTTGGCCTCCAATTGGGCCAGGTCGCGCTCCAGCCCCTTGCGCACATAGCCGCCAAGAAATGCCGATTTATGCTCGCCACCCGCCGCGACCACAGCGCCTCCCAGCCCGAGCGCCGGGCGGTTCGAGGCCACGGACAAACCTTCGACCTGCGCTTGCAGGCGATCCATTTCCGCCCCGATACGCCCCAGCTTTTCCTCGATCAACTGATCGGCATAGCCTTTGCTGCGACGTTCGATCTCAGCGGCATCATTGGTTTCCTTGAATGTCTCAAAGCTTTTACCCAGTCGCTCAACGGCGGCCTTCACTTCAATGGCCGTTGTCATATCGTCATGCATGCTTCGTTCCTTCATGATGTTGGTTCTGTTCCATTTGGCCGATCATCTCGGTGATCAGCGCCAAAGTCTGTGTCCAGCCAGTCCCGTCATCCCGCCGGTCCAGCGCCTTCCAGCCATGCGCCGCAAGCCCCTTGGCTTCACGCCGCGAAAAGCCCCCTGCATCGCGCAGGAAGGCTTCGTAATCTCGGATGCTCTGCGGATTTGCCGCCTTGAAGGCATGGATGCGGGCGGCGCGCTGCATGGGAAATGTCACCAATGACACCTCCCACAGATCCACCTCCAAAAGCATCCGCGCCCCGCTTTTCTGATCCTGACGGGCCTTCAGGGTGCGATAGCCGATGGAAAGCCCATCAAGGGCACCATTGCGCATCAGCGATAAAGCCTCGGCCGCCCGGGCCACATCGGGTAAAAGCCGCCCCTTCACATAAAGCCCACGGCTATCTTCGGTCAGCGCCTCGATCACCCCCAAAGGCTGGGCCGGATCATGCTGCCATAAAAGCTTGACCGCAGAAGGGGGGCGAACCTTCAAAGACGCACTGAACGCCCCCTTGCAGATGATATCCGCCCCATCATCGATCAGATCGAAAACCGAGGCATAGCCTTCAAACACACCATCCTCATCGGCTGCCTTCACTTCAAAAGCAGCGCGTGCCGTTTCATCCATCATCTTTGGGTCCTTTCTCAGCCGGCAGGCGGCAAAAGTTTAAATTTCAGCGCTAATCCAGCCGCTAAAGCGAGCATCAGGCAGGTGATCATCCAGCGCACAACCGTGTGCCAGGCGGTCCGGCGCGCGGCCCGCCATGCGCCCAAAAGATCACGCAATTCCCGCACATCCCGCAGCGCCTGTTCGTCCTCAAGGCCGATATGGCGCAAAACCCGCATGGCTCCGCGCTCGCTGGCCTCTTCCACCAATGCCCGCAAAGTCGGCACATTCGCCCCTTGCACGCGCGCCTGTTCCACAAGCGCGGCCAAAACAGCCGCCTCGGTCTGGTCCATCACAATGGCCACCTCTTCTCTCTGATCCACAAATGCTGAACGCCAAAAACCACAGCACCCGAAAAGGGTGCTGATCATTGGCTTCGTGATGATTGATTGAGATCATGGGCCCGAGGCGGCCCAAAAGCATCGGCGGCAGCCTAAAGGATCATGGGATCAGGGGCTTATGGTGCCCTCATCCCCCAGTGGTGGCAGCAGCCGTCCGGTAGCGATCAGAAACAGCATCGTGCCGTAATCGGCAACATCCGCCTCCGGTGCATCAGGCAGTTCGCCCGCATTCACCCGATCCAGATTCGCCATCAAATCGCGCTTGATATCCTCATAGCGCTTGCCTTCATATTTGCCATCCCGCCAGCGTCCTCCGCTGTCAGTCTTCCATCCCTCAATCATTTCCTCAATCTCAGGCGGGAGATCGCCGGGAGCATAGTCGGGTGAATGATACCAGGCAAACAGCTCGCTAATCGCTGCC